>NZ_JRNB01000049.1 GCF_000758885.1 Peptostreptococcus sp. MV1
ATATTTTGAAAGTATTGTACTCTCAAAACTGAATTCTAGTGATATCCAATGATATCTTTGGTCAAGTCCTCGATCTATTAGTATCAGTAAGCTACATACATTGCTGCACTTACACCTCTGACCTATCAACCAGGTAGTCTTCCTGGGATCTTAACCTTACGGTGGGAAATCTTATCTTGAAGTTGGCTTCGCGCTTAGATGCTTTCAGCGCTTATCCTTTCCATACATAGCTACCCAGCCATGCCCTTGGCAGAACAACTGGTACACCAGAGGTATGTCCATCCCGGTCCTCTCGTACTAAGGACAGATCTTCTCAAATTTCCTACGCCTGCGACGGATAGGGACCGAACTGTCTCACGACGTTCTGAACCCAGCTCGCGTACCACTTTAATGGGCGAACAGCCCAACCCTTGGGACCAACTACAGCCCCAGGATGTGATGAGCCGACATCGAGGTGCCAAACCTCCCCGTCGATGTGGACTCTTGGGGGAGATAAGCCTGTTATCCCCAGGGTAGCTTTTATCCGTTGAGCGATGGCCCTTCCACTCAGAACCACCGGATCACTAAGTCCGTATTTCTACCTTGCTCGACCTGTATGTCTTGCAATCAAGCTCCCTTTTGCCTTTACACTCTTCGTACGATTTCCGACCGTACTGAGGGAACCTTTGAGCGCCTCCGTTACCTTTTGGGAGGCGACCGCCCCAGTCAAACTGCCCACCAGACAGTGTCCCAAGACCAGATTCATGGCCTATGGTTAGAGTCCCAATACTACAAGGGTGGTATCCCAAGGGTGACTCCATCAAAACTGACGCCCTGATTTCTTAGTCTCCCACCTATCCTGTACATGTAGTATCGAAACCCAATGTCAAGCTACAGTAAAGCTCCATGGGGTCTTTCCGTCCTGTCGCAGGTACCCGGCATCTTCACCGGGATTACAATTTCACCGAGTCTGTTGTTGAGACAGTGCCCAAATCGTTACGCCTTTCGTGCGGGTCGGAACTTACCCGACAAGGAATTTCGCTACCTTAGGACCGTTATAGTTACGGCCGCCGTTTACTGGGGCTTAAGATCACTGCTTCGATTGCTCTTACAGATCCCCTTAACCTTCCAGCACCGGGCAGGCGTCAGCTCCTATACATCGTCTTGCGACTTAGCAGAAACCTATGTTTTTGGTAAACAGTCGCTTGGGCCAATTCTCTGCGGCCCCATTTCTGGGGCACCCCTTATCCCTAAGTTACGGGGTCATTTTGCCGAGTTCCTTAACAACAGTTCTCTCGCTGGCCTTAGGATACTCTCCTCACCCACCTGTGTCGGTTTGCGGTACGGGTACCTTTAATCTCGATAGAGACTTTTCTCGACAGTGTGAAATCAGCTGCTTCGCTACTTAGTTTCGCTCCCCATCGCGCCCCAGCATTAACTAAACGGATTTGCCTATCTAGTCTGCCTCAACGCTTAGACACACTTAACCAACAGTGTGCTCAGCTTATCCTACTGTGTCATCCCTTCTCTCAAACGATTATCGGTAGTACAGGAATCTCAACCTGTTGTCCATCGCCTACGCCTTTCGGCCTGAGCTTAGGTCCCGACTAACCCAGGGAGGACGAACCTTCCCCTGGAAACCTTGGGTTTGCGGCCTGAGGGATTCTCACCCTCATCTCGCTACTCATGCCAACATTCTCTCTCCCATACTGTCCACGACTCCTTACGGTATCGCTTCAACCTGCATGGGAAGCTCCCCTACCCATCATCATATGATGCCGTAGCTTCGGTAGTATGTTTTAGCCCCGGAAATCTTCGGCGCAGGATCACTCGACCAGTGAGCTATTACGCACTCTTTAAATGAGTGGCTGCTTCTAAGCCAACATCCTGGTTGTCTGTGCAATCCCACATCCTTTACCACTTAACATACATTTAGGGACCTTAGCTGACGGTCTGGGCTCTTTCCCTTTCGACTATGAACCTTATCACCCATAGTCTGACTCCTGAACAAAAGATAATGGCATTCGGAGTTTGATAGTCTTCGGTAAGTGCAATACCCCCTAGGACATTCAGTGCTCTACCTCCACATCTCTAAGTTCAAGGCTAGCCCTAAAGCTATTTCGGGGAGAACCAGCTATCTCCGAGCTCGATTGGAATTTCACCGCTACCCACAAGTCATCCCCGCACTTTTCAACGTACGTGGGTTCGGACCTCCACGAAATTTTACTTTCGCTTCATCCTGCTCATGGGTAGGTCGCCCGGTTTCGGGTCTACGTCATGTGACTATGGCGCCCAGTTAAGACTCGCTTTCGCTTCGGCTCCACACCTTAAGTGCTTAACCTTGCCACATAACGTAACTCGTTGGCCCGTTCTACAAAAAGTACGCGGTCACGCGAATAATGCGCTCCCACAGCTTGTAAGTGCAGGGTTTCAGGTTCTATTTCACTCCCCTCCCGGGGTTCTTTTCACCTTTCCCTCACGGTACTATTCGCTATCGGTCACTAGGTAGTATTTAGCCTTGGGGGGTGGTCCCCCCTGCTTCCCACAAGGTTTCACGTGTCTCGTGGTACTCTGGATCATATCAAGAACTTTCTTGGCTTTGTGTACGGGACTATTACCCTCTGTGGTTGGTCTTTCCAGACCTATTCTACTCGCAATAACTTTTCCTTAAGATATGTCCGCAACCCCAAATCAGTAAACTGACTTGGTTTGGGCTCTTCCGCGTTCGCTCGCCGCTACTAGCAGAATCGAATTTCTTTCTCTTCCTTCAGGTACTTAGATGTTTCAGTTCCCTGAGTTCCCCTCCATAGACTATGTATTCATCTATGGATACTTGGACATTACTCCAAGTGAGTTTCCTCATTCAGAAATCTTCGGATCAATGTGTATGTGCCACTCCTCGAAGCTTATCGCAGCTTATCACGTCTTTCATCGGCTCCTAGTGCCAAGGCATCCGCCCTACACCCTTAATAACTTGACCTTTAAGTTATTAATTGAGATTTTTCTATAACCTATTTCTAGGTTGTTAAAGAATAATTGGTTGTTTTTATGAGTTTTCTCTCATTTTATTTATATCCGTTAGGATATTAATAGATGTCATTGTAT
>NZ_JRNB01000050.1 GCF_000758885.1 Peptostreptococcus sp. MV1
TGCTGTCGCATAAATTTCGGATTTTATTCATCAACGCTAGTTGACAAAGAACCAGAAAAAATTACATACACTCGTGGAATATGAAAAAGCTGACCCCTGCTCAATACAGAAATCAGCTTTTAAGTGCATAGCTTTTTTTATTTTGTCCTTGACATTGGGTCCACTTTAGTCTCCCCCAAGTTCTTTCTTTTTTCTTTATTTACTTAGCTCGTTTAAAACTCTATCACTTACCTTACTTCTACCACCAATTGCAGTTATCTTATCGATTTTTGATTTAGCGATATGGTCTCTTAGTGATTGTGGTGCGCTATTTGCTCCTGTTAATAGGATTGGCATATTTAACAGTCCACCTACTGGTCCTATTACTAGTGCGTCCATCCACTGTTCTCCATTTGCAACAAATACTTTGTTTGAAGTTTTTAATCCTTTGGATGCTATTTCTATAGCTGTTTCATATCTTGTTTTACCACTTAATCTTTCTGCCACTAATGGTAGTGATTTTTCTAGTGATTTTGATACTGAGCCATAGCCACCTACAATGGATACTTTCTTTACACCAATTTCTGTAATAAGATCTGAAATTGATTTTGGTATACTATTTGATTTCACTAATAGTATTGGATAGCCTTCTCTTGCTGCGTATGGACCAACTGCTAATGCATCTGCGAAAACTTCACCTGATGCTATCACTGCATGTCCAGTTTTTCCAGTTATTTTTGCTAATCTTCTTGCAACTTCTGCTGATGTTTCATATCTATCTTTTCCAGAAATTCTTTCTACACCATCTTTATCGAATTTAGATATTTGATTTAATGCTCCATCTGAAACTGAAGATTTCCCTCCAATAACAGTAACATTATGTGCTCCAAGTCTTTTAATCTCTGCAGCTACTCTTGAATCTAAATTATTTGATTTTGTTAATAGAATAGGTGCTTTAAGCTGCTTTGCAAGTGCTGATGCTGCCATTGCATCTGGGAAGTTTGAAGCATCTACTATTATTACTCTTTCAGCTTGTCCAAAGTATTTCTTAGAAATTTCAATAGCCGTATCAACTCTATCTTTTCCATTAACTCTAACTGGAGTTGATGGTGTTGATGGAGTTGATGGAGTTGATGGTGTTGTTGGAGTTGATGGTCTTGTTGGAGTTGATGGTCTTGGTTTGTCTTTTTTAACTTCTTCGAAAGTCCAAGTTAAAGTATAAGTGATGTTTCCTTTTGCATCTGTAGTCTTAACCCAGTTTCCAGCCTTCCATTCTCCAACCTTATTTCCACCTTTCATTTCAACAAGAGCTTTTTGTGCTGCTTCTGAAGAAGTGTCTGGTGCTTTAGGATCTGCTGGCTTATTGTCTTCATAAACAGCTTTATCTCCAACTCGGTCTTCTGGTTTTAATGCCTTTAAAGCTTCTGGAAGAGTTTTGTTATTCGGTTTAGTTTCGAATACATATTTAACTTCAATCTTATCTTTTTCAGTCCAAGTCCAAGTACCTGTAAATACGTTTTTAGCTTCTTCTTTATTAACAGTTAATTCTTTTGGAGTCCATTCTTTAAATGTCCAAGTACCTTGTTTTCCATTAATAGTTTCTGGTACAGCTGTAAATTTATCCTTGCCTGGAGTTTGTGTTGACCCTATATAGTTTGTAGTATCATTTACTTTTTGATCAACTTTTACAGCATTTGGTAATTTATGACCTGTTGGTACATCTTTACCATCACCCATTATAGTTGGATCAATAACAAATTCACGTGTAACTTTAGCAGTCTTAGTTTCAGTTAAAATCCACTTACCAACTAATTTATTTTCTGCATCAATTGCAGAAACCTTTGCGTTAATTAATTTTTTATCTCCGCGATACCAACCGTCAAACTTCCAAGTACCTTGTAGGTCTCCAGTATTAACTGTTTGTCCTTGATATTTTGGTAAATCAATTTCTGCTCCAACCTCTTTACCTGTAAGATTTTCTAGTTTAGGCTTTTTAAAATCACCAAGTGCATTATCTGGTTGTTGAATATTTCCACTATCTTTCTTCTTATAGAATTCGAAAGTTAAGTTGACTGTTTTTTTATCAGGTGTAAATTCCCACTTACCTACAAATTTATTATCTTTGTCTGTTGCTGATACTATTAGAGTTTTTGGGCTCCAGCCTTTAAATGTCCATGTTCCTTCAGCTACTTTTACATCTTTATAAGTTTTTGTTGGAGCATCTACTCTTGAACCTACTTCTTTGCCTGTTACTGCTTCTGGTACATTTGGCATTCCTGTTGTTGGAAGTACCTTGCCTTCTGTACCACTTACAAATTCGTGTTTTACAGTAAATATTTTAGTAGCTTTAGCTGTAAATACTTTATTGCTATCTGTTACTACATGATCTTCAGGCTTTTTATCTGTTTGACCTTCCCATACAACGCCAGTATATTTTGTAGTTTCTGTTACTCCTGCATTAATATGGTTGAAGATAGTTGTTTCAGTTCCAGCAATTTTTAACTTATATTTGTCAAGGTTAGTCTTTGGTTTCACTTTATACTTTTCATATTCTACAGCTGTCTCTCCACCAGTTTTAGTTCCCGCTTTAACACCTTCACCTAGCTTAAATGTTACGTCAATCGCATCGGCTGGTGCTTTATCATTTGTTGCAGCTGTTATATGAGGTATTACATATAACTCTTGGTTTGCAACATCAATAAATGAATCATCACTAAATGTTACTCTTATTGTTCCTGTTATTGGTTTACTTACTGCCTCTCCTTTTGAAGTTCTTTCAGAAGTTGTATTGTCTTTAGTTGTATTGTCTTTATATGAAGTTTTTGCATCATTCAAATAACCTTCTATTTTTTTCTTCAATGTATCATCAGTTACAGCATCTGCAACCTTAACGCCTTTTTTCCATGGAATAGTAGTATCTCCTACCCATACCTTCAATGTTACTGGTGCAAGATTTGTTTTTTTAATTATATCTGCAATCTTAAGACCTTCGTATTGTGCTGTAAAAATAAGTTCTTGTTCTTTTCCAAGTTCTTTTACATCAATTTTCCTATCAGGTCCAATTGCATTTTCATGATTCATTTTCCAAGGGGCTTTATCATTTGTCTTCCAAGTAGCTTTAGAAGCATCATTTACAGTATATGTTGGGAAGGTTATATTGAGTTCACTTCCATCAGCTTTCTTACCTTTTAATGTCTTAGCATCCGTGTCAATTTCTGTATTCTTTGGATTTACTGCATAAACAACTACTGCTTTGTTATCACCAGTAAACTCTCCTCTGTAATCTTTAGAGTCATCAACAAAGAACTTAACAGCTACATATCCATCTGGGAATACATCTGTGTATTTTAGTGGTCCTACAATATCGTCAATCTTTTCATAAATAAACTTAACAGTGTACTTACCATCTGTAGTGTAATTTGCTGTTTCATTTTTTGCAGGTACTGGATATGTCTTAACGCTTTTAATCTTATAACCGATAAATTTTGGTGCCTTTGTAGTGTCTAAATGCTCCTTAGAAATCTCTTCTCCAGCTTTACCTTCGGCAATTGTGGGATACTTTTCTTTATCTATCTTAACACTTGGGTTAAGAGTTGTTAAATCTTTGTCATTTTCATCAAGATATTCAACCTTGACCTTACCATTTCCTGTTATATTTTCTCTTTTTTCAGTTTGCGTTGTACCTGCTAATACATTTACAGGTAACGTGCCAAATATAAATGAAAAAACTAAAACTAGAGATAATAGTCTTTTTTTCATTTAAACCTCCTATTAATTAAGTTATGTTTTCAAATTTAATGATTATAGGAAGGACTACTAATCCTATCCCATAATCATTCTTGTCATATTTCTTACGTTTGTTGAATTCTTTAATTGTTTCTATCAACTTGTCTAAAGTTTCTTTTAAATCTTTACCTGAAGTGTTTCCAGGATTTGCTAGTACAGATTCTCCATTATTTTTATTGTCTTAAATTTGATTTTTAATATCATTTAGTTTAGAAGAATCTGCTTCTTCCGCTTTACCAGCTACTGTCTTTTCTCCAGTTTTGATTGGATTGATAGTTAGCTCTAGTAGTTGTTGTCTTTCTACAACTTTAGCTGGTGCTGGTTGATATTCTTTCTCACCTCCTTCTGTAGCTGTAACCTTTATTTCAGTTCCAACTTCTTGTTTAGTGATTTCAGCTGTGAAGTTGCCATCTTGATCAACCTTTACTCCACCAGCTGGTGTTAAGTCTGTCTTACCATCTGCTGAAGTGATTTTAACTGTTGCTCCTGGTTTTACTTTATCAGTTACTGTAGTTTTTGATTTTTCTTTATCAGTGACTTTCTCAGGGGCGCCTTCTTCAGTGTTTTGGTTCATAGCCTTAACATTTTCAGGTGTTGCTGAGAATTCATCTTCATCAGCAATTTTGTTTCCATCAGCATCAAGTTGAACAACAACTTGTTTATCTGCCTTAACAGTTGGTTTATCAGTAGCTTCTGCTCCTGTAACTGCTGAATTTATTTTATTATTTTTTTCTTCAGATGTCAAGCCAATATCTTCATCTTTAGCCGGTCCGATTGTTAGATAATTCACAGTTACTAATTCTTCTGCTGTGTATGTTGCTGATTTTCCAAAGTCGGGATAACGCACCACAAGAATCATAGAAGTCAGTGGAATATGAAAAAGCTGACCCCTGCTCAATGCAGAAATCAGCTTTTAAGTGCATAGCTTTTTTATTTGTCCTTACTATCCCTACTTGTCTTCAGTTGATACTATTGTAACACCTGATAGGTCCTTTTCAGCTATAATGTCCTCTATAGTTTCCTTAGTTTCCATCAACTTTTCTAGTGACATTGAATAGTAGTCTGAGCCATTGTTGCTTTCAATATTGAAACCGTGATTATTCAAGAAAGCATTTACTGTTTCCTCATTCTTTTTGTAAGCTACATAACCTATAGCACATACACCAACACCAATTGCAACACCCTTTAAAACGTCTCTTCTATTACCAAATTTAAACATCATATCAAAATCCTCCTTATAATGTTAATAAATATATATAATGTATTAATTAAGGATTAATACTAAACCTATCTCATAAAACCTTTTTTAAAACTTACATTCTGATACACATCAAAGCATGAACCTATAAATTGGTTAAAGAAGAAGGACTTGCTCTCTTCCTCTACCACCTTTATTTCACCATTTTCATCTTCAAATGTACTAATTATTATAGATCTTTCCTGTCTTGTCAGTATATGACGTCCAAAGGTCAACAACCATGCAATAGCTGGAGAATACAATCCTGCATTGCTTTCACCACTGACAGACGTACCCCTATTCATAGACCTAAGCAGGTACATAATTGACATTACCTCTGGGTCAAATGCACCTCTCTCATTAAGTTCCTTGTAACCGTGTTCAAATATAGCTCCTGTAGTAGTCACAAGGGCTCCCCATCTGACAAAATTCCTGTAGGTATTCATATTTCTAAGTATAGGGACACCTAGTTCTGAACCCTTACCTGACCTTATACCAAGACCCGGAGCATCACCATTGAAGTTAGGACCTAAACCTAGTCCCATAAAATTCATTCCTAGGTCTATGATTATAAAGGCTAAAGACACAAGTGAACTGTAACCCATAGCATGTTTGTTAGACAACTTGTAGTTTAGCTTTATTTCACTCATATCTATATCTCTAGAGTACAGGCCGCAGAATGTTAAAATCAACTCATTTAGGTCGGTTATGTCCTTGTCGTACTCTAGAACAAATGTCTTGGTAGGTCCAGTATACATACCCTTGTTTATCTTAGTCTTTTCTTTTAATTTATTTAGTATATCGAGTGGGTTATTAGGTTCCTCTACAACCCTCATCCTCAACCTACCTGCAACCGAAAAAACTACATCTACTTCAATATATTTCTCTATATTTTTATCAAAACACTTCCTGCCCATACTAGATTCCTCCTCTCAAAGACTTGTGGAACAATAGTCTACACGAGTTTCCAACCACCAAAATCGTACTCATATTGTGCATTACAGCACTCCAGAATACTGATATATTGCTAGTTGCTCCCAAGACTAGGCCTACCGTATTTATACCGGCTACCAAAGCAAAATTCTGCTTTACTATACCCATAGTCTTGTGAGATAGGTTGATTACCCTCGGAATCATAATAGGGTCATCTGAATGTATCACTAGGTCAGATGTTTCCATAGCCACATCGGTAGACTTGCTACCCAGTGATATACCTACATTGGCATATGATAGGGCTGGAGCATCATTGATACCATCTCCTACCATAATTACACCTGTACCCTCTGACTTCATCTTTAGTATTTCATTTGCCTTGTCTTCAGGCAATAATTCTGCCCTAAAGCTATCTGCATTTACCTTGGCTGCAACCTCCTGAGCCTGCTTGCTCATATCACCAGTCAAGATAACAACTTCATTTATACCATTTGAACGCATCATATTGATGGCCCTCTTTATATTTTTTCTAGGCTTGTCAAAAGCTCCTAGTACACCTATAAAGTCTTTTCCATATGATACAAATATTGGAGTAGAACCCGTGGCAAATTCAATGGCTTGGCTAGATGGTTCTATGCCATTTTCAGTCATAAACTTGAGGTTGCCCGCACGTACCAACTCACCATCTACCTCTGTACACGTACCCCTAGCTACTACAGTCTCTATAGGTCCATGCTTTGGAATCTGCACTCCCAACAACTTACCATACTCTAGTACACAGTATGATAGTGGATGAGATGATGTCTCTTCAGCCGCACACGCATAGCTGACCAAGTCCCTCTCAGTATAGCCCTTACCTTCTTCTAGGTAGATATCCTTTATCCTAGGCTTACCTTCTGTAATAGTTCCAGTCTTGTCAAATACGACTGTATCCGTCATGCTAAGCTGCTCTATAAAGGCTCCTCCCTTTATCAAGATACCATTTTTAACAGACGTGTTGATAGCTGCTGAAAAGGCTGTTGCTGTAGATAGCTTGATACCACATGAATAGTCGATAACCAACATATTCAAGGCCTTAGTTGTAGATCTTGTAACTCCATATACCACACCACATAGTAGTAGGTTTAGTGGGACTAGATAATTGGAAAACTTGTCAGCATACTTCTGTATTGGGGCCTGCTGGGTTGCACTATTTTCAACTAGATCTATAATCCTAGATATTACGGTGTCATCTCCAACCTTTTCTGCCTTTACAGTGATGGTACCATTCTTAATCAGCCCACCTGCAAAGACCTTCTCGCCCTTTTTCTTAATAACTGGCATATATTCACCAGATACAGAACTCAGGTCAACGATGGCTTCACCGTCCATTACTTCACCATCTACACATATTTTCTCACCCGTATGTGTAACTACCAGGTCATCCTTGGCTAGCTTGTCAACACTACACTTTTCTAAACTACCATCTTCAAGCACCTTCCAAGTTGTATCCTGTTCAACACTCAAAAGATTCTTGATAGAATTTCTAGTACGCTCAACCGTATAGGCTGTCATAAACTCCGCTATATCTGACAAGGCTATTATAGTCAAGGCAGATATACTGTTGCCCAGCATAAGACTGGCAACTATTGACATAATTGTCAAGGCATCTGCATTAGGTCTCTTATCTTCAACTAGACCGTCCCAAGCAGACCTAAATAATGGAGATGTCAAGGCCAAGCTAGTCATAGCTGGCAATGTTGTAAACTTGTCATACTTTGGAAGATTTATAAATGGTATATTGGCACCTGGTATAAACCTCGTTGCCAGTATTACACTACCATTAACCAATAGCCTAGCTATGAGCTTCCTAGATGACATATCATCCCCGTCATACCTATTGTTTAGGTCATGATTTTTATCTTGTATATAATTTTTATAGACATCCAAAGAGTATTTTTGAACTATATAATCTATAGTATCCAAAATCTCCATTGAATCAATCTTTGCATTGCTATCATACTTTATCAAGATAGTCTCTGTAACTGAATTTACAGCAACATACTTGACATAGTACAAGGACTCTATTTCATCAACAAGCTCAGCATAAAGGTCTTTTATATATCTAATACCTGTATACTTGATCCTCATTCGTCCCTCAATATTCGATACACTCTTTCCGTTTAACGAAAAAATCTTGTTTCCCACTTGAATCAAATAATTCACTCCTTTCGTTATTTAGATGCACTGGTATCTAGGATATCAAATAGAATGTCTATAACCTCTTCTTCATCCTTGCCTTCTAGGCTGTTTATAAGATCCATATTATCAAGAGCCAACCTCTTAATAGTGTTTAACCAGTTGACAATCGTCTTAGAATCCAACTTGTCACAATCGTACCCTATCAGAACTGTACCAATCACAAAATTAAACTTTACAGTCTTGACACCATCTAGCCTCTTGACAGCTTCCATGGCCTGATTCTGAAAATTCACTGCCTCTTTTGGTATTTTCTTATAGTTATTTACCTTTATCCTCAATCGTCCTGGAAGATCTGATACAACCTCGAACTTAAAAAGCAAATTTAGAATAGATGCTTTAAAATTAAACATTCCTACCTCCTATTACTTCTGTAAAAACAGACTTGTGCTCCACCAACATAGGGTAGCATATCCAGGTGTCCTACCCCCACCATAACGTCTACGGTCAAATATTGCCGCTGCCAACAGTGACAAACTTGCCAGAGACTTTACATCTAATAGCCCATTTGTGAAATCATACAAACCGTTATTAACTGCTGCGAATATCTTTTCTGAGAACTTCTTGACCTCAGAAACCCTACCTTCATCAATTGACTTATCAATTCCTAATAGCTTTATCACTGCACCCTCTAGTGTTTGAGGGTCCAACTGCTCATGGTCATATACCATCACTATAGTTCCTGTAAGAGTGTTCACCCTACAAGACTTTATAACTGATATCTTACTAATCTGGTCTATAAAGATATTTGTGGCTTCTATGTTTCCCACCAAAACAGGTGCATAAAACCTCACCCTTCCTGGTATAGAACTCTTGACCTCTAGAGCATTCTTGAAAGATGGCAACTTCAAATTATTTCCTTCATTCCCACCGGACAAATCCTTATCCCTATTCTTCCTATTAAATGCATTGATTAGTAATAAGGCACTTATCCAAAAAGCACGTCTCCTAGCTAGTAACATATGTCTACCTCCATTTTATTCTAAAATAAGTCACATAAATTTCATGCAACCCTCATATACATCTTTCGATATATATATTATATCACCTTTTATTATCAATTGCAAGCTTAAAAAAATTATTTTCGTTGATTTTTCAATATTTTATATTCTCAATTAGTAATTTATATTTTAATTGACTCTACTATTTTTTCCATGTTACTTTAGCTAAAAATAATTGATAGTGTTTATATATTTCACTTGATTCAATTATACCACTATAAGGCCCTTATTTCCATTCTTTTATTCTTAATAACTAGAGTAATAAACAAACAAGCAATGCCTATCAATACCTGTATAAATACGTAGACTAATATACTGTGACTATTTGTTGATGAATCAAGTATGGCTGAATATATCTTATTGTTCCAATACATTGGTGACACAATAGCAAAAATCTCTATAAAAGACGGTACGTATTTTAATGGTATAAATACTCCTGATATAAATGAAAACAATAAACCCAACATATTTGTAATACCCGTATTTACAGCAGGATTTTTTGATAGATTTGCAAATAGGTAAGACATGGCTGATGTAGGCACTAAATACAAGAGACTAGCTATAACGAACTTCATTCCATACTGACTAAATACAGCCTTTCCAAACAAGCCAACTGCTAGAAGGAAAAATATCAACCATACTATAGCTACAAACATCAAAGAAGCAAAAAATAAATTTAGGTTCAATTTCTTACTAGTAATCTTCGTCATTCTTATCCTATCGCTTATCTTTTGAGAGTTAAAGGCTGATTGACCAACAAAGGTACCTATCATTAAAACTGTAAAAACGATATATGATGTAACATTGTAGTAGCCATACATATTGTTCTTTTTATCCTTATTATCCCTGGACTGGGCAAGGTAGTCTATGTCAATTTTTTCATTTAGAATTTTATCCGCTTCCTTCATGCCCTCAAACCTATACTTGTCCATCAGATCATAGCAGGCTAAATACTCCATAGCCTTTTGATTCACCATAAAGGACTTGCCCTGGTCCTTGTTTATGTAATATCTTAACTGACCACCCTTGTCAATTTTAAGAACATAGTCCACATAGGATGATAGCAAGCTTTCCTTTATAGACCTATCATCACTATTAACTTTGACTGGCTTGAATTTTGATTCAAGATAGGCCTTTAGTTCTTGACTCTTCTCATTATCCTTGTCTAGGTTGACTACGCTTATCCTAATATTAGAATTAATATCCGTCTTTATCCCTTCCTTGTATGACGATACAGTAATTCCTACTGCTATTACAACAAAAATTAGTATATACAAGAGCATGGACCTAGAATTTTTTTTCATTATCTTAAAATAAGTCTTAAATACTGTCATATGAATTCCTCCTGGCAAACAAAACTCCCCCAACAAATAAAACTAGGCTGATAAGACATATATTCATAATGGAATACATATAGAGCCTAGAATCCTCAAATAGGTAAAGAGAGGTAAACATCCTAGTCAAAACAGTTGCAGGGTTTATATAATTTAAGAAAGGCAACTTGTTGCTAATAAAGCCAGCAAGGCTTGCATTCATCATACCCGCTAGAAATGATGAAAAGACATATAGGCCTGCACATATGCTAAACTTTGCATTGGTACTCATCCTTGTAGCCAGAGCTATAAACATACCCATGGCCATGGCCATAATATTTCCAGCCAACAAGCCACATATGATTTGGGCCTGACTACCTGAAAAATCCATCTTTAAAGCATACCTAATATAGGCATAAAGTACCAGTGTATTTATACTTGTAATCAAAAAATAAGCTGCAAATTCACCTATTAAGTACTTGATCCTAGGGATTGGAGAAACAGATATTCTCTTGGATGTATCAAAATCAGATTTGAGATTCAGCCCCTCTACTATAGCTACACCGAAAGTAGATGCTCCCAGACAAATCATAGCTAAAAGTGAATATATATATACAGACACCGTAGACTTCTTCTTTAGATTTTCAGAGTTTTTGATTTCATACTTTCTGGTATTTTTCAGGTCCTTTAATATACTATCAATCCTTGACCTATTGGCAGGCTCTTTCATTAGTTCAGTAACAGATAGACCCATATGGTGAATTTGAGATACCACACCATGTACAATAGCCGTATTTACTGTATCATTTTTAATAAGCAGCTTAGGTTTTATAATATCACCCCTAATATAGGCCTCAATCTTGCCGGACTCTAGGGCCTTGTCAGGATTCTTATAGTCCTTTATATCAAATACCTTCTTGCCTTCCATCTCTATTTGACCCAATATTCCCTCATAGGCACGATCCTCTACCATTATTGGAATGGCCACAAAGTCTTCTTGCTTGTCTAGCTTAGTTAGGATCATTCCATATATAGTTGCAAGAAAAAAGGGAAATATCAAAGCCCAAAATAGAGCTTCTTTATTTAAAATTGCACGTTTTATACCATACTTAAATAAAAATCCAAACACAAAACCACCCCCCCCTATAAATCATCTCTCAACTGCTTACCTGTTATATCTAGGAATACATCATTCAGACTAGGTGACACAATATCCATTCCCTTAAAGAAAATATCATTATTTTCCAAGTAGGTGAAAACATGGGCTATAGCAAGGTTATCCACTATACCTATCTTTAAATCATTTTCCGATAGTTCAATCTTAGCCAATCCACCTATCTTTCTCAGCCTATCTAGGTCCAATTTTTCCATATCTATGTCCTTTAATATTAGAGTATCAGTCAGGCCTACCAGCTTCTTTAGCTCATACTTGTCTCCAGTAGCCAATAGCCTCCCCTTATCTATAATAGAAATCCTACTACAAATTTGCTCAACCTCATCCATATAATGAGTTGTGTATATAACGGTCGTTCCCTTCTTGTTTAGGTCTACTATACCTTCAAGGATTGAATTTCTACTCTGTGGGTCTACTGCAACTGTAGGCTCATCCAAAATCAATATTTCTGGCTTATGAACTATGCCACAAGCTAGGTTCAACCTTCTCTTCAGACCACCACTCAACTTTTTAGGAAGGTATTTCCTAAAGTCATTAAGGCCAACAAATGCTATAGCTTCTTCAACATACTGCTTCCTAAGACTCTTGTCATCTATATACAGACCACAGAAAAAATCTATATTGTCATATACTGATAGCTCATCAAAGACGGCTATCTCCTGGGGTACATATCCTATTTTTGATTTCAAATCGTAACGAGTAGGAGACATTGTCTCTCCAAAAACTTTTATATCCCCCTTCTCAAACTCGCTCAGTGACAGTATACAGTTTATAAGAGTCGTCTTACCCGAACCATTTGGCCCCAATAAACCATATATTTCTCCCCTCTTTATATCCATGCTCAAATTATCAAGAGCGACCAAGTCATCAAACCTCTTTAATACATTCTTTACCTCTAGCATATTATCTCCTCCTTGCTTTATTAATATCTATTTTATCCTACTTTCCAATACTTTTTTAGTGTATCTAGTCACTGACCTATATTACATTTGTCACATATATTCATACTCAAGATTAAAAGCTCAACTATAAGGCAATTTATTGGAGTTTTTTTGATATAATAGAGATAGTTATTGGTTATCTAATTTAAATACATATAAAAAACTGAGGGAGACTATTATGGTTCAAAAGTATCAAAAAAAAATTAATTATATAGGCCTACTTGTATTTACAGCCTGTTTTTTCCTAGCCCTTAGGTTAACTGAAAGTATCTTTGTAATAATACCCATGTGTATAGGACTAATACTGGCTATGTCACCAATGATTTTTAATATTGACCACATACTTGTAATTATAAATATATGCCTGGTCATACTGATTGGACTAGATGCCGGAAAAATCCTGCCATCCTACCTAAACCTAAAATATAGCCTAGCCTTTAGCCCTCTTATAATGTATTTTTCAATAAATAAAATAAAAATATCGCCAGAGGAAGTTGCCATGTTTATCTCCATACCCATACTGGGTCTAATAGGATCTATGCCAACATATGATATAGCTCTTTTGACTGTGATTACTAGCCTAGCATGCCTTATAGGAAAACAAGTCCTAAGGTCTATAGACCTAGAAAACAAGTACTACAGCTACTACTCTAGATCCTCTAAGGAAAAATACCACTTGGAAAAGCTCTACAAGAGCCTAAATGCAGACCAAAATGACTGTATTGAAAATGCCATATTAAGCGAGAGAAACCGTATATCCAGAGACATACACGACGGACTGGGCCACCTCACATCGAGGGCAATACTCCAGCTAGGAGCCATGATAGTCCTAGAAAGGGACCCCCTAAAAAAAGAAGCTCTAAACGATATTAAGAAGACACTTTCTGAGGGCATGGTCGAGGTTAGAAAGAGCCTCCACAACCTTCAAAGCGAGTCAATCGACCTAAAATATGAAGTAGAAAAATTAGTTGCAGACTTTAGTTTTTGTAGGGTCAACCTATCATATGGATTGACCAGCGAATTTGATATGAGCTTTAAGTATTCAATCCTCTACATCATTAAAGAGGCCCTCACAAATGTAGCCAAACATTCAAATGCTAGCCGAGTTGACATAAGCCTTGTAGAAATGAAGGAAAGAGTCTATCTCAAGATTAGTGACAATGGTAAAAATATACCGGCAGACACAGGTGGTATGGGAATCTTTTCTATCAGAAAGAGAATCGAAGAACTGGGTGGTCAAGTAGAAATATCTACAAAAGATGGCTTTAGAATTTTTGCAAATATACATAAAAAATTTTGAAAGAGGAAGATTAAATGAAAATATTAGTAATAGACGACGATAAGATGATATGTTTTGCCCTAAAAACCATAATAGAATCAGAAAGTGATATGGAAGTAATCGACATAGGCCACAACTATGACGACGCTATCAGCAAGTATGAGGAACTTAAACCCGACATATGCCTCTTTGACATTAGAATAGGTGAAAAAACTGGCATAGATGCCTTAAAAGACATAAAGATAAGCCACCCTGATGCAAAAATAATATTCCTAACTACCTTCCTAGACCAGGAATATATCAGGGACTCCATTAAGTATGGTAGCTCCGGCTATATCCTAAAAGATGACTTTGAAAATATATGCCCCGCCATCAGGGCTGCAAATGCAGGTCAAAGTGTCTTTGGTAACAAGGTCTTTGACTCTATCAGTATCCTCGACAATCAAGCTAATGATAAAGCCAAAGATTCACCTGATAGGGATAAAAAATATAGCCTCATAAAGCTTCTAAGCGAAAGAGAAATCGACATACTCGAACTTATTGCTGACGGCCTCAGCAACAAGGAAATAGCAAACAGACTCTACCTCAGTGAAGGTACCATCAGAAACTACATATCATCAATCTTGGTCAAGCTGGACCTAAGAGACAGGACACAATTGGCAATCTATTACCTAAAAAACTAAGATTACACTAGCTTGCAGGTTTATCTATGAGTCTACAAGCAATAGATTTACAAGACATATACAAGTAAGTGAATTTCATATATGCCAGAACACAAAAACAGAGAGGAACCACCCTCTCTGTTTTCTGTAATATCCACCATCTGACAGGTGAACATCATTTTGTTCATTTTATTATATTAAAATATTTAAGTCGGCAAACTTATATTTAAATTGACATTTTCTATTAGCAAAGCTAATTATAAAGACTTAGCTACCTCTAAAGCCTTGTCATAGTTTGGATGTTCTGTGTTTTCAGTTACATATTCAACATATCTAACAATATCATCCTTATCTATTACTACAATACCCCTGTTAAGAAGTCTGAATTCTTCCATCAAGAATCCATAGTTCAAACCGAAAGAAGTATCCTTGTAGTCTGATACAACTACTGCATTTTCGATACCCTTAGCTCCACAGAATCTAGCTTGTGCGAAAGGAAGGTCACAACTGATAGTTATAACTGCAGCATTATCTAAGTTTCCAGCTTCCTGATTAAATCTAATAGTCTGAAGTTCACATACACCTGTATCAACAGATGGAACAACACTTATTAACTTAACCTTTCCAGCTACATCCTTTAATGTAAATGGGCTCAAATCACCATTCAAACATACGAAATCTGGTGCCTTATCTCCTACCTTTACTTCCTTACCTAACAAAGTTATTGGGTTACCTGCGAAAGTTGTTACTGATCTCTTATCCATTTTATATTCCTCCATAAATTATATTCAACGTTTATAATGTATTACTTGTCGCCTACTCTTATGTTTTTATGATACCCAGCAAGACTGGCTTTATTCAAGGAAATATAAAAAAAATATTTTTTATCATAGACCAGGACTCAAGCAAAAAACAAAATTCTCTTCCATCGAGGAAAAGGCAAGGCTCTAGTCATTAGATCTTTATGACCAACTTTTGGAGATAAGTTCGAAATTAAATAGACGCTTTTGTTCTAATTAATTCCTCATCGAAAACCAAGTCATGTCCTATCAACCTATCATCCTCATAGTTTAGAGTTAGATAAAAATTCCTATCACCATTTCTCACCAGGTCTATAAAAATCTTATCCCCCTCCCACAAGTTCAAGTCAAACAGCTTGTCCTCATCAATCCAGGCCAAATCACCCTCATCACAGACAATCTCCTGCCCTTCAAAATCAGTACAAGTATATAGATACATCTCCTCTGGCGGATTATCATTATAAGTAAAGACTACTATCCCCCTATAATCACAATTTGCCGGAGTGTATCCAGTCTCTTCCTTTATTTCCCTAAGGACGCACTCATAAGGAGTCTCACCAGGCTCCAACTTGCCACCAACACCAATCCACTTACCTTCATTTATATCATTCTTCTTTTTTGTTCTGTGCAGCATAAGATACTTTCCATCCCTCTGCAAATAACACAAAGTCATTCTCTTCATTTTACACCTCAAAATCCTATTATTTCTATACAAATATGCTTGACCTTTCAGGATGCTGGTCTCTCCAATACCTAGCATAAGAACAAGAAGTCCTAGCCTTCCATCCATTCTATTCTATAAGCGACAAGGCCTCCTCAACGAGCTTGACTGCACTAAACACAATATTCTATAAAAATATCCATAACAAGAAAAATCCGAGTTACCAGTAAGAGCTTATAAATATTCCTAAATACACTCCAAAAATTTTTCCAATTCTCTTGTAAAGTACCTAGGTTTATTGCCCACAAATCCATGTGTCGACTTCTCAAACATACAAACGTAGCTATCCTCAATATTTTCCTCCAGATACCCTACAACCTCAGGATTAATCATGGATCCTGGAGTCGCAAAAAATAGACCTGTCTTGACCTTAATCTTCTTCACAACTTTTCTAAAATCTTCATAGGCTATGGAAAACCACATTGCCGTAATCGAATAATAGGAATTTCCTGCTAGATCCATATCAATTACCCTCTTAAGGGCCCTATTATCCTTGCCCCTCAATTCTGGATTAATATCCATATATAGCTCCAGATAGGCATCGGACATATCATCAAACTGCCTGGCCATACTGACCAAAAATTCTTTGTGGCCGAATCGACCTCCCATTATCCCTAGCTTCCATTCTTCATCATTCATCACCTTGGGTGTCATATCACATATGACCAAACTCTTAATCTTGTACTCGCCAAACATCTCTATATACTTGTACAAGACACAGGCCCCCATCGAGTAACCGACCACTACCACATTATCAAGGTCCAGGTAGTCAATCATTTCTTTTAGGTCAGTTGCCAAATGCCTAAGTGACATATCCCTATTTGGCTTATCAGACCTACCAAAGCCCCTATGGTCGTAGGCTATCCTTCTATAGCCATCCAAGTGGTCTAGTGTATAGGCAAAGTCTGCCATACTTGAACCCCAGGCATGCAAAAATATAAGCGCCTGATCTTCCTTGTTTCCACTATCTTCGTAATATATATTATATCCCTGACTATTTTTAAAATACATAGGCTCACCCCCTCTAGGCCTGCTTTATCTTGGCCTTGGCTTCATCACTCGGTGTCACATATATGGTCTTGTTTTTTTCGTATATTACCATACCAGGCTTGGCACCTGATGGCTTCTTTACATTTTTCCTCATAGTATAATCCACTGGCACATTGGAAGACATCCTAGCCTTGCTGTAGTAGGCAGCCAGGGTTGCTGCTTCTATCAATTCCTCATCAGTCACAGTCATACCAGCAGACTTGATTAGGACATGAGACCCTGGTATATCCTTCGTATGGAACCACAAATCTTCATTATCTGCCAGCCTCAATGTCAGATAGTCATTTTGCTTGTTATTTTTACCGACTATTATCAGTTTGCCATGATATGACCTAAATTTCCTCATATCTGTACCTGGCTTGTTGTCCTTCTTAGGCATCTTGTAGGACTTGATATAGCCTTCTCTGATCAATTCTTCCCTGATTTCCTTGAGCTCTCTGGCATCGTCACAATTTTCTATACTTAAAAGTGTATTTTCCAAGTATTCCTTCTCTTGTATATTTATGACCATCTGCTTGGAGATTTCCTCACCTGCATTCTTTAGCTTGTTGTATTTTTTAAAGTATTTTTGGGCATTTTCTGATGGCGATAGGTTGACCCTCAGGTCAATTTCTATCTCCTTGTTGTTATCATAGAAATTTTCCAAGACCACCTTGTCCATACCTTCTTTTATCATGTATATATAGGAAGTTATCAGCTCACCCTTTATCCTGTACTTGTCAGCATTCTCAGATTCATTGAGTTCGATCATCTGCTTGTCTATCTTATGCTTGACCCTATCCAGCTTTAGAGAAAGGTTCTTCTTCATAGAAGAGGCTCTTTGATTTATCCTATCCTTCTTGTCCTTGGCTAGGTAGTAGTCCTCTATTATTGTTGATATACTGTCGTCGTAAATCTCTGTCAGGTCTTTATATTGACTCAGCCTGATACTGCTAAATTCAACTATCTTGTCCCTCTTCTTGTCTATAATTATACTAGGATAGACCTTGTTTTTGTCTAGGTCGTCAAATATGGTGTTTATACAGTCCACAAGTGACCTTATATCTTCATTGGATAGGTCTTCTACTTCAGTGTTCGCTTCTAGCCCAACCCTGACACAAACCTCCCTGGCTACCAGTGGAGATAGGCCCAATATATTGCCGTATATAGCCTTGAACACAGGCCCCTTAGACCTATTTATCCTCAAGGTAAACTTGTCCACATCTATTATATCAAGTGGGTTTAGCTTGTCCTGGCTAGGTGGCAACTCATAGCTGACTCCTGGCAATACCTGTCTGGCCCTACTGACACTTAAGGGGACTCTCTTTATAGAGTCTATAACCTTGCCCTCTAAGTCAGACACTAAAATTATATTACTGTGCTTGCCCATGATTTCTATATATAGGTCCTTACAAGTCTTTTCCCTCAACTCATCATATGATTCTACAGAAATTTTAATTATCCTCTCAAATCCGACCTGGTCTATACCCACTATGACACCACCCTGGATATATTTTCTCAAAGTCATGCAAAATACAGGTGCCTTTTTAGGATTTGTCTTTTCGTACTTATTAGCTATATATACCCTTGGATGTGATGCACTTGCACTCAACAAGAGCTTGCAGGCACCCTCCTTGGACCTTATTTTTAGGCAGACCTCATCCTTTTCGGGCTGGTATACCTTGTCTATCTTTGAATCGATTAGCTTTTCTCTTAGCTCACCGACCAATGACTTTACTACTATTCCGTCAAATGACATATCTATTTCCTCAAACTTTCTATTCACAGATTATAACTGAATTTTCCTGGTCAAATTCCTCGAAATTCACCTGGACCTTTTCCAGCCTAGATGTAGGAACATTCTTGCCCACATAGTCGGCCCTGATAGGCAGCTCCCTATGACCCCTATCTATTAGGACTGCCAACTGGATTAGCTTGGGCCTTCCATTGTCTATAATGTAGTCTAGGGCTGCCCTAATAGTCCTACCTGTAAACAGGACATCATCCACTAGGACAACTGTCTTGTCGTGGACATCCAGATCAAATTCCTCATCTCTAATATCACTCCTATCCCTATTCACATCATCCCTATAGGCAGTGATATCTATAAATCCACATGCTAGGTCAACATTCTCTATCTGACCTATCTTGTCTGCTATCATCTTGGCCAGTGGTATCCCCTTTGACTTGATGCCGACTATACATATATCCTCTACACCCTTATTTTTTTCTATTATTTCGTGACTGATCCTGGTAACGGCCCTCTGTATGGCCTTTTCATCCATTATCTTAGCTTTTTCCGTAGTCATCCACCTATCTCCTTATCGTATCCAATATCTTCTTAAAATAATCAGGCAATTCGCTTACAAATTCCATATAGTCCCCTGTCCTAGGATGTATAAATCCCAGTTTCCTAGCGTGTAGGGTCTGGCCTTCTAACTTGGAAAACTTCTTGACCTGATAGCCATAGAGCTTGTCTCCCAAAATTGGGTGCCTCAAATAGTTACTGTGGACCCTAATCTGGTGGGTCCTACCAGTTTCTAAATTAGCCTTCATATAGGTATAGCCCTCCAGGTGATCTATCACTGTAAAATGAGTCACAGCCCTCCTACCACCATTTTCCAAAACTGCCATTTTGAGCCTGTCCTTGGGATTCCTTCCAATATTTTTGTCCACTGTCATCTGGTCCCAGTCAACACTACCTAGGCAAATCATTTCGTATTCTCTAGTAATAGAATGAAGCTTGAACTGGTCTGCTAACCCTTGGTGACTTGCATTATTCTTGGCCACTACTAGGAGACCTGATGTATTCTTGTCTATCCTATGTACAATACCTGGCCTGATTACACCATTTATAGAGGACAGCTTGTCCTTACAGTGGTACATTATAGCATTTACCAGGGTTCCATCTGGATTGCCCGGTGCCGGATGGACTACCATTCCCTGTGGCTTGTTGACTATCAAGAAGTCATCATCCTCATAGACTATATCGAGCGGAATATCCTGGGCTACAACCTCCAGTACTTCAGGTTCCGGCATGGCTATCTCTATCCTGTCACCCTCTTCTAGCTTGTAGCTGGCCTTTTTGACCACCTCATCGACTAGGATTAGGCCTTCCTTTATCAACTTTTGGACATAGGACCTAGATATATCCTGGTACTGGTCTGATACAAATACATCCAACCTCTTGCCAACATCATCTTGACCCACCTGGTAGGCATCTACCTGCTCATAAGTCTGGTCCATCTAGTCCACATCCTCTCCTGCTAAAAATACACTAATACACAATACTATAGTCCCCAAGACAACAAGTATATCTGCAAAATTAAATACATAGGACCATATAAACCTAAAGTCAAAAAAGTCCACTACATATCCCAGCCAAACCCTGTCTATCAGGTTACCTATAGCCCCTGCTATAATAGACGCTACTGACAGCCTATTTATCTTGGCCAGGCTAGAAGCCTTCCTACTAGTCTGGGCCTTGGCCCTAGACCTATGTATATATACTATTCCTGCAATAGCCACCACTATGGCCACTGCAACAAAAAATCCCTTCATATTTTGGAGCATACCAAAGGCCGCCCCCCTATTTTCCACATAGGTAAGGTTAAAAATCCCACCTATGACACTTATACTCTCACCAGTGGCCAGTCTAGTCTTGACCAAATATTTAGTCGTCTGGTCTATCCCTATCAAGACCAATATTAAAATTTCATACATAATCCATCCTCACAAACTTATATGGCTACTATTCCTTTAAAAAATTAACCGTCTCAAAGACCACGTCATTGATATGCCAAGGCATAAAGAAGATATGCTTACCACCCTTGACCTCTACTAGTCTACAATCCTTGTATAGGCCTGCAGCCTTTTTGGCATAGCTAATATCTACCAACTCGTCCTTTGTCCCATGGCATATTAGGACTGGCTTGTCAAAGCCCTCCATCTCCTTCCAAGGATCCAGTTTTTTGGCATCTTCGACAAACTTCCTACCCAAGTTGACACTACCAGTCACCCTGAATTTTTCCTCTGGATTGTCTGGGTCTATCTTGACACCCATTATATTACCAGCCCTGACATCATCAGGTATGCAAAGAGCTGGATAGTACAAGAACATCTTGTATATCTCATCTGCGTGGTCTGCAGCGAATAGGGCTGTAACTAGGCCACCCTGGGATAGGCCACCTAATATTATCCTGTCTCTATCAATATAGTCCAGGCCTTTCACATATTCAAATACACTTGCCAGGTCATCCTTTAGGGTAAATACACTCATATCGACCGAATCCCTACCCTGACTCTTGCCAAAGCCTGATCCTGGAAAGTCAAATATACATACTGCAAAGCCAGATGGACTGATACGTCTAGCATACCTGGCTGTAGAATTTAGGGTCAAGCCAAACTCATGACTCATAATGATGGTCGGTAGCTTGGATTGGCCATCATAGTCAGGAGGTAAGTATACTTCTCCCTTTATCAATATGTCACCCTTTTTTATCTCAAAATTTTTAATCATATTCTTACTCCATTTTATCTTTACTAGTTGCTTACACTACTAGTCCTGCTCTATTTTTATCTTCATTAGTCCTTTACGCTCACATTACTAATTATAACATAAAAAACCTTTTTTATTTTATTGCTTTTTGCTATAAGTTCTCATAAAAAAAATGGATGCCTATTTCTAAGCACCCATAATATAGTCAACTAAAAATTCTTAGGTATAAATCCTATCTTGTCATACACATCTCTTAGAGTCTTGCCGGCCCTGATACTAGCCTTTTGAGCCCCTCTAGTGTAGATACCTTCTAGGTAGTCCCTATTTTCCAATAGGTAGTTATACTTTTCTCTGATCGGTCTCAACTGTTCAACCACAGCCTCTGCCATTTCACCCTTGAAGGCTCCATATCCCTTGCCCTCATACATGGCTACTATTTCCTCAACACTCCTATCAGTCATAGCTGAATAGATGTTGATTAGGTTCTTTAGGCCTGGCTGGTCATCAGTATACTTAACTATACCAACTGAGTCTGTCACCGCCTTTTTTATCTTCTTGGCTGTAGTATCTGCATCCTCTGCCAATAGGATAAATCCATTTGGATTTGAGTCAGACTTACTCATCTTCTTTTCTGGCTCCTGTAGACTCATTACCCTTGCAGTCTCCTTAGGATAATAGCCTTCAGGAACTATAAATGTCTCCCCAAATCTATTATTAAACCTAGTTGCTAGGTCTCTTGCCAATTCCATATGCTGCTTCTGGTCATCACCTACTGGCACCAAATCAGCCTGATATAATAGGATATCTGCCGCCATCAAGACAGGATATGTGAATAGACCTGCATTCAGGTTCTGCTCGCTCTTTCTAGACTTGTCCTTGTACTGAGTCATCCTGTTCAATTCACCAATATAAGTCATAGTGCATAGGGCCCAATTTAGTTCAGCGTGTTCGTGAACATGTGACTGGATAAATATAGTATTCAAATCAGGATCAATACCACAAGCTATGAACTGGGCCAATAGCTCAATTGTCTGTCTCCTCAAGACCTCTGGGTCCTGTGGTACAGTTATTGCGTGCATATTTACCATACTAAAGAAACACTCATATTCCTTCTGTAGCTTAGTCCAGCTCTTCAATGCTCCTAGGTAATTACCCAATGTCATCTTACCAGATGGCTGAACTCCACTAAAAATAACCTTCTTTTCATTTTCTCCCATAATTCTAATCTCCTTTATACGACAAGCTATATATCTCTTAAATTATATCATTTGTAGAAAATTCGGTCAATTGTATTAACCTATCTTGGCCAAGATATTTAGGACCATATCCTTCGAAGTCCCAGCAGCAACCTTGACAAATTCATCATAGGCCAACTCAGCTGACTTGTCTGCCTTGTCAGAAATTGCCCTAATTATAACAAATGGTATAGCATTACAGTGGGCCACATGGGCTATGGCACCACCCTCCATTTCACAGCAGTAGCCGTCAAATTCCTGTCTCAGATAAGTCTTTTCTTCAAGATCAGCTACAAACTTATCACCTGTCACGACCCTACCCTTATATGCCTTGAATGAGCTTTCCTCTTCCAAGAAGAACTGGTAGGCCATGTCTACTAGCCTGTCATCTGCCACAAATACAGATGTGTCCATCCTAGGTATTGTTCCCTTTGGATCACCCAGACTAGAAGCATCCACATCGTACTGGATTGCCTCTGTAGAGATTACTACATCATTTATGTTTAGGTCCTCATTTAGGGCACCTGCCACACCGGTATTGATAAGGGCACCAACACCGAACTCACTAATCAAAATCTGTGTACACATTGCAGCATTGACCTTGGCTATACCACACTCAACCACTACTACATCCACACCTCTTATCTTACCTTCATTGAAGGTCATTCCAGCAACCTTCCTAGTCTTTCTATCCTCTATCATGGCAGCCAATTCCACTACCTCTTCATTCATGGCACCAATTATACCAATCCTTATAGCCTTCATTATTCCTCCAATTTATAAAATACTCTACATCAAGCCTGTAACTACCTGTATAGCCAAACTAACCAAAATTATTCCAATCCAACAAGTGGCTCCTAATAACAAGGGCTTGCCACCAGTCTTTATCAACCTAACTATATTAGTATTCAAACCTATAGCCCCCATGGCCATAACTATAAAGAACTTGCTGACCTTCTTCATCAAGGCAAAAAATCCTGTCACTATACTGGCACTAGCACCAGAAATTATACCCCTACCTATAGCTACTTCTAGTAGAGTTGTAATGATAGAGCAAAGTATAAAGTATAGGATAAACTTTGGCAACATAGCTAAAAAATTTATCTTCTTGTCATCCTGGCCACTGGATTTCTTAGTCTCATAAAGTGATAGACAGAATGTTATCGGTATAATCGCCAATGTCCTAGTCAACTTAACTATTGTAGCTGAATCCAATACAGCAGAACCTGTCTTGTGGATACTATCCCATGATGAAGCAGCTGCAGTAACTGATGAAGTATCATTTATAGCTGTACCTGCAAATATGGCAAATCCACTATTAGATAGGCCTAATAAATCACCCAACATTGGGAATATCAAGGCAGCTATTATATTAAAGAAGAATATTACAGAAATAGCCTGGGCTATCTCATCACTGTCAGCATCTACTACAGGGGCAGTAGCCGCTATAGCTGAGCCACCACATATAGATGAGCCAACACCCACCAAGACAGAAATCTTCCTTGGTATATTCAGGGCCTTACACATAATATATGATATTATTAAAGACGTAGCAATTGTACAAACAATAATAGGCAAGGAAGTCTTGCCCACCTTTATTATCATCTGTAGGTTCAAGCCAAATCCCAACAAGATAACAGCATACTGGAGTACCTTCTTTGATACAAAATTAATACCCGACTGGAAGGGCTGCTTGCCATCCTTTATTACCATACCGACCAAGATACCTATCAGTATAGAAAATACCGGACCACCAATAATTGGCATCATCTTGCCCAAAAACCAGGCAGGGATAGCCATAATAAAACAAAATAAAATTCCTTTAAAGTTTTTCTTATTCAACTCATTACCCCCTATTTACCAAATGAGATTCAGCCATATGAATACCAAACCTCATTTTCTTATTTTCACAAACCTAATTATAACACAGAGGGACTCAAAAATCTATTTCACGGAAATAAAATCTTTCATAGATTCAAATTTTTTATCACCTATGCCAGATACGTTTTTTATATCCTCAATACTAGCAAATTTACCCTGCTTGGTCCTATAATCTACTATCTTCTTAGCCGTTGCAGGACCTACTCCCGGTATGGACTCCATACTCTTTTCATCCGCCGTATTTATATTAATCTTGCCATCACTAGAACCCTGGCCTGGTCCACCAACCTGACCTCCAGTACCTGACACCTGTCCTCTAGCCTGTCCAGATTGACCTGCCTCAAGGCCCTGGTCATCCTGTCCCTTGTAGGGTATTATATAGTGCTGGGAATCCTCCAGATTCATGGCCAGATTAATCCTATTTATATCAGCATCCTTGGCAAGACCACCCACCATCTTGATGGCATCATCTAACCTCTTGTCACCACCAATAGTTATAACTCCTGGACTGGCCACTGCCCCTGATATATAGACTACGATTTTAGAATTTTTGGGCTTTGGCTTGTCATCATCTAGGCTGACCACATTGCCACCATTATCTGTACCACTAGACCTTTCACCTTCTTGACCACGATTATTTGCCAAAAACCTATCATTTCCGCCTGTATTTATATTGCTCCTTTGATCTCTTGAGCCATCACCAACAAGATTCCTAGCCTCAAAAAGACCCAGTCCACCTACAAAAATCAACTTGTATGCCAAAAACAAGACCACCAAGCCTGTTATTATCAATTTTTTCCTATCCAATCCCTTCAATTTAGCAAGCAACCTATCCATAATCAACCTCCATCAAGATCCCGACTCTCACTCTCTATATCTTATAGACAATTTTACAAAATTCACAATTTCTTTTAGTTTAAAATTCATCTAAGTTCTTCTTATATAGGGTATTTTATGATATACTAATTTGGAGAATATAAATTAATAACCGGGGGAGGAGGAGATGTAATTTCAATACATCTAAACAATATATGAAAAAATATACATCAATTTTATCGGCATTGACCCTTTCAATCGGCCTACTAGCACCTAGCAGTCTAAGTGCCTACGCAGACCAAAATAGTGAGTTAGATGCTTTGAAATCAAAGTATGTAGTCTTGATGGACTACAATTCAGGTCAGGTCCTATACAAGAAAAATGCAACACATAAGATGTACCCTGCATCGACAACAAAAATATGGACATCATTTTGTGTTTTAGAAAAATGTAAAGACTTAGACCAGTTAGTAGAGATAAAGGACATGCCTGAGATAGAAGGATCTAGTATGTACCTTGAAAATGGGGAAAAATTTACTGTTAGAGAACTCCTAGAATCCCTACTGGTCCACTCATCAAATGATGTCGCCTATGTTCTAGCCAAACACTTTGGTGATGGCGACCCAAAGAACTTTATCAACTATATGAACGAAGAAGCCAAGAAGTACGGGGCTAAAAATACCCACTTCAACAATCCTCATGGTCTACCTGATACTGACCACTACACTACTGCCATGGATATGGCCATCCTATCCAGAACAGCCTATGGTAATCCTACCCTAAGCAAAATAGTGAAGATGAAAAGTGTCAGCTTCAAAGCTAGCGATAGAATCAAGGTTGAGAGAAACCTAGTAAATAGCAACAAATTCCTAACTTCTGGAGATTCTATAGACTACAAGGGCAAGACTATACCTATCAAGTACGATATTGTAGATGGTATCAAGACAGGATTCACAGATGATGCCGGCAACTGCCTAGTATCAACAGCCAAGAAGGGTGATATCAGGATAATAGCAAATGTCTTTTTCGCTCCAGCTGGCAGTCTCTACCATGATTCTAGATACCTACTAGACTACGGCCTAGACAACTACAAGAGCGTCACTATCTACAAGGCAGACAAGATTAAGGGCGAAAAATCAGTCAAACTAGCTAGTCCAGGCAAGATAAAATACAGGCTGGCAAATGACTACAGTATCACTTCTATGAAGGGAGACCCATCTAGCACAGAAGGCTATACCTACAAGTACAACTTTGACAAGCTAAAAATGCCTGTCAAAAAAGGCGATATCATAGGTACCATGAATATTTTCAAAAACGGAGATATGGTATCAAGCATAGGACTAGTAGCAGAAAACGGATCACAGACCTACCTACAACTAGTATTGTCAAAACTAGGTATAAAGAGTGCAGACAAGTCAGATAAAAAAGAAGTAAATACTGACAAGAAAAAATCTGAATACAAGAAGGCAGAAGAAGAAAAAGATGACAAAAAATCTGAAGATAAAAAGTCTCAAGGTCAGGATTCAAAATCTGAAAACAGTAAATCTGGCAAGAATATAGTAGGCAAAATAAAGAAAGAAGGATCATCTACTGTAAATGGTGTCTTGGGCATATTCAGCAGCATAGGTGACTTCTTTGGAAACGTTGGAACTCATCTATCAAATGCCAAGAAAACTGTCAGCGGATTTATTTCTTCAATAAAGTCATTCAAGCCATCTAATCTTAGCATAGGCAAGATAATGAGTTCGGACTTCTACAAGTACTTAGAAAAGGAAATAAACAATAAAATTGGGGCTGTTCCTGCTCCAATAATCATATTTGGTCTTCCAATTTTGATACTAATCATAATCCTATGGCTAATAATCAGCCTAATCAAAGACATAATACTAGGAAGAAAATACAAGGATGAAGATAAAAAGGACGATAATGAAAATAAAATAGAAGAAAAATAAAACAAAAGGCCCAAGTTACTTGGGTCTTTGTTCATTTAAAGAGACCTTTATTCTAAATCTTGGGCAGGCCCAAGACATTTCTTCTAGGTGCTTAAAAAGAGGGACCTCGTAGTAATCTACGAGGTCCCTCTTTTTAAAAATCAATTATATATCATGCAATAGGTTAAAATACAACTAAAAACCAGCTGCATATATACCTGTACTAGTTACTATACTCTAGCAACCCATAATCCGTGAAGATTACAGTATTCGTAAGCAGCTACAACCTTATCGTCATCAGCTATTACGAAGTCTGCAACTGGCTGACCAACATGATCAAGGTCTACTCTCTGTACAGTCTTTTCAGTTAGTAGTACAACGAAAGCTATATGATGCTCTTCAGTCATTGGATGAGCAACGCTACCAACCTTCACACTTACCTTATTGCCAGCTACTTCAATTACTGGAACGTGCTTTTCACCAGCAGCATCTGTAGAGTTAGCCTTTAATTCCTTCATTTCTTCTCCACAGCAAACTAGTGTTCCGCCACCATTTACTAGCATTTCTACTATATTACCACACTTCTTACTCTTAAAGAATGTTAATTCTCTTGCCATATTCGTTACCTCCTTTTTTCCTGCCCACATCTATCAAAATGTAGGAAATACCATTACTTTACTATATATATACTATAAATTGTTTACCTCTTACTTCTGGCATTCCTTGCAAATACCAGTTAAGATTACATGGCTAGACTTCACTTTAAAGCCCTGGCCAGCCAGTAGCTTTTCTGAAAACTTAACCGTGTCCTTATTGATATCTATAATCTTCTTACAATTCTCACAGATAAAGTGGTTATGGTCTGTCAAATTTGCCTCGAAACGAACTGGGTCACCAGGTATATTAACCTTCTTCAGCATCCCGTTCTTACCCAATTGAGTCAAGTTCCTATAAACAGTACCCAGACTCAAACTTGGATTGGTCTTTTTCAAATCATCATATACTTCATCTGCAGTTGGATGACCCTTACTATCAATTACTTCGTTTAGTATCAACTCTCTTTGTCTAGAATACTTCATTTATACACCTCTCGAATCACTCAATACCAAATTTAACAAATAGTCATCGACTATCTCCAACCTTCATTTCTTACCATAAAGAATGCCTGTGAATGCTTACATACTGGACATAGCTTAGGAGCCTTCTTAGCTATATGTATATGACCACAGTTAGCACATTCCCAAAGAACTACTTCTTCCTTTTCAAATACCTTACCATCCTTTAGGTTCTGAAGTAGAGTTCTATATCTTTCTTCATGAATCTTTTCTATAGCACCAACGCCTTCAAATAGTCTAGCTATTTCCTTAAAACCTTCTTCCTTAGCATCTTCAGCAAACTTCACATACATATCAGTCCATTCGTAGTTTTCACCTTCAGCTGCATCTAGTAGGTTTTCTTCAGTTGTTGGGATTTCTCCACCATGAAGAGCCTTGAACCATAGCTTAGCATGTTCCTTTTCGTTGTTAGCTGTTTCTAAAAATAGGTCAGCTATCTGATTATATCCTTCTTTTCTTGCCTGAGAAGCATAGTAAGTATATTTATTCCTTGCCTGAGATTCTCCTGCAAATCCATCCTGTAAGTTCTTTTCTGTCTTTGTACCCTTTAATTCTAATGTCATTTTAGAATACCTCCTATATAATTCATTTAACATTTTTTATAAACGTCATTGATTTTTCCTAAATAAACATAATAGTTATTTATCTTAATTATACTCTCAATTGAAACCAAAGTCAAGTCTTTTCTCAACTACTTTTCTTTAATTTCAAAGAATTCATCACTTGAAGTGACAAAATTATTCTCAATTAAAATCTCCAACTAGTAAGTTCATCTATTTTTAATTTACCCAAGGCAACATTTTTCAAACAAAAATCAAATAAAAAATTGTAGCTGGTCAAACAAGGATAAATTACTAAAAAATGAACTAAGCCCTATAATAAGAAAGAAGGCCCTACACCAGCTTTCATCACGAGCTAGCATACGACCTTCCTTAGGGAAAATATTTTTATTAAAGTTTTACTCTGTTTTTAAGTTTATAAACCATCTTCATTTGCCCTAGCTACTCTGGTATTATCACTAGAGTACACTTGGCATGCTTCAATACATAGGCTGTACAAGAACCTATAATTCTAGTCAGACCCTTCTTTGTTGACTTAGTCATAACAACAATATCTGCGCCTATATCTTCAGCTGTTCTTACGATTTCATCACCGGCATAGCCAAAAGTAAAAGATGCCTCAGTCTTAAATTCACTCACCATAGCCCTAGCCTTATCAAGCAAGTCTCTACCATTCTTTTCAGATGTCTTAATCTCGTCACTCATAGAAATGCCATCAATAAAAACCAATTCCTTCACATTTATAATATGCAATTCAACATGCTCAGGAGAATAATTTTCCTTAATAAAATTCAAAGAGTGCATACTTCTCTCTGTACCGTCAATAGGAACCAATATTTTCTTAGTTGTCATAAAAAACACCCCTTTCAGCTAATTACGCCATCATAACCATCTGGTTATCTTATTGCTTACTCTTATTATACAACCAATTATAAAAAAGGTCAAATAAAAAGGTAGCCGAGTTCAAGTGGCTACCTTTTTACTTTATTAGTTTATCTTGAGTTATTTATGTGCATTAATAAATTACCCAACCATATCCAATCTAAGCAAGTTTTCTTGCATTTTTATAGATTTTTTATTAGGCTATATTCTTCTTTCCTACAAAAGAACCTATCACACCTGCTACAATAGCTGGTATCACCCAGTTGAAACCTAGGTTACCAAGTGGTAGCTTAGTTACAAATCCTAGGGCAGAAACCTTAGTTGATAGAAGAGTTAAGACACTGATAGCAAGTGTTACATAAGCTGCAAACCTGTATACATTGTCATTCTTAACCTTGCTCCTAGCAATAGTCAATACTATTAGAACTATTGAAGGTGGATATACAATAGCAAGGATTGGGTTGGCTATCTTTACAAGACCTGATACACCTATAGTCGCTGCACCTGCTGAGAATACACATACTATAGCAACAAATACTGCATAGCTAACCTTGTTCTTAGTAAGGTTAGACAGATATTCCGCACTTGCAGATGTCAATCCTATTGATGTAGTCAGACAAGCTAGAGATACGGCCACTGCCAATACAGTCTTACCAGTATTACCCAAAAGCATCTGAGTAATATTTACTATAACCTGTGACTGCTGGGCATCCATACCGTACTTTGTCGATACAGTAGAACCTAGGTATGTCAAACCTCCGTATATCACACATAGACCTATACAAGCCACTATACCAGCCTTAACTAGTATAGATACCTGGTCCTTAGGATCAGTGTATCCCTTATCCCTTAGAGTCAGTACCAATACGGCACCTACAGCCAAAGGAACAAAACAGTCCATAGTCTGGTAACCATCTGTAATACCCCTCTGGAATACATTGGCTATCATAGGCTGGTCGATTGACTGACCAAGTGGTGACATCACACCCTTGGCTATTATTACCAATAGGGCTATCATCAAAAATGGTGTCAAGAACTGACCTATAATATCGATAACCTTTGATGGTCTAACTGTAAGTAAAAATGTCAATACAAAGAATACTGCCACAACTATAAGGATTGGTGTTCCCTTTCCAATAATAGGTGTAATACCCATTTCATATGTAGTCGCTCCTGTCCTAGGTATTACTAGCAGGGGACCAACACACATGATATCTGCAAAACTCAATAGGATTGCAGGTCCCTTACCTATCTTTTCAAACAGTCTCATAATATCACCCTCGCATAGGGCAATGGCTATAATTGCTAATAAGGCCAAACCAGCATCTGCAATTGTAAAACCACTAAATGCTACAAACCAACTAGGTCCAGCTATGATTCCCAGATATGGTGGGAAAATTAGGTTACCAGCTCCAAAGAACATGGCAAATAGGGCAAAACCAAACGTGATAATGTCCTTGAAATTACTTTTTTTAGTCATAAGTTACTCCCTTCTGATACTTTCCATCACTACTTTTTTTCATTCGGTAAATCCATAGATAAAAAGTGTAAAACTTTACTTTTTTTTCATGTACCTATTATACGTTTATTTTTATTAAGTTGTCAAGGGTATGATAATATAAGGAAAATTTCTTTGTTAAATAAATGCTATTTAACTTTATGCCTGTACTCAGGCAAATTATTTGATTTATATTTACTTTTACCTCTATTTTATTTACTTTTATAAATATATATAGAATTTTATTTTATAATATTTACTGACCTAGGCAAGGTAACCTTTTTACGAGAAAATTGATAGATTAAATTCAAGACAGATACTTCAAAAGCTTAATAATAAAGGTTTTTTAAGTAATTGTCAAAAAATTACAAAAATATTATTTTTATTTATTTTTTAACAGTATTTTTTATTTTTATCAGCCTAATCCCGGAGAAATATTTTATTTTTTTAATTTCAGATAAACTTAGATAATATTGTAAATATAGGCTTTAGATATATTTAAATTCAAAAAAAGAAAGACCCCAATATATTATATTGGTTGTATAATATTTAGCGTTGGTGAGAGAAAAAATTCTCTCCCAACGCTAA
>NZ_JRNB01000051.1 GCF_000758885.1 Peptostreptococcus sp. MV1
GTTAGAATGTTACAAGCACATTCTGATACTGCTTCAATGGGTGAAAAAGCCCTTGATGGAAACGCAATAGTAAGAAAGAAGGACAATAAGTATTCATATGAAGTAGCCTTTAAAGGATTAGAGTTTATGAATATGTATGGACATCTATGGGGATTAAATATTTATGATAGCTCCTTTACTTCATCAAAATCAGAGGCAAGGGTATTAAAGAAATTTATGGATAAAAACTTGAAGGGAAAACAAATGGAATTCCCTAAGGTTTTTGCATTTGATAAAAATTCTAAGGAAAATACTATCAATATTGAAGTATATGTAGATGCCATGGATGCAATAAAAAATAATGCCCAATCATATGATGATATAGTAAAAGGTGCAGGAAGGCAAAATGCCAGACTGTTCTTAGATTGGAGTAAGGCTAAAAAAATAGAAGATAATCAAGGAAATGATAGCGATAATCAAGGAAATGATAGCAATGAAGTAGCAAAAAGATTGGCAGGAGATGACAGGTACGAAACTGCCATAAAGATAAGTAAGGATAATTTTAAGTCAGCAGATACAGTTGTTCTTGCAAGTGGTACTAATTCTGCAGATGCCTTGGCAGCGTCATCATTAGCAACATCAAAATCAGCACCAATACTTTTAACTAAGAGAAAGAAAATAGAAAAAAATGTTTTTGATGAAATAAAGAGATTGAATGCGAATAATGTAATAGTAGTAGGTGGAAAAGTTTCCATATCTGAAAAGGTGGTTTCTGACTTGAAAAATAAAAATATTACTGTAAAAAGACTAGCGGGTGATAATAGATATGAAACTTCCTATGAAATTGCAAAAGAATTGCTAAAGTCAAATAAGGCTAAAGAAGCCATCATAGTAAATGGCTTTAAGAATGCTGATGCACTATCAGTATCTTCATTGGCTACAAAGGAGAATTTACCAATATTATTAAATGATGGAAATCGTTTAAGTAAAGATATAAAAAATATTGTTGGAGATTCAAATATTAAGAAGATGTATATAATTGGAGGTAGAGCTTCTTTACCAAGGAGAATAGAAGGCAATATAAAGGCTCTTGATGTAGAATACGAAAGATTGGCAGGAGAAGATAGGTATGAGACATCTTCAAAAATAGCAAAATATGCTTACCAAAACAGTGATAAGGTTATTCTTGCAAGTGGTGAGAATTCTATAGATGCCCTGGCAGCAGGTGTTTTAACAAAAATGGAAAAGGCCCCTATGCTATTGGTACAAAAGAGAAGAATACCAAAGAGTATTTCAAATAGGATAGAAGAATCCAAAGCGAAAAAATTCTTATTGATAGGTGGAGAAAAGACTATTTCTGATAGAGTAAAAGACAAGGTAGAAGGACTTCTTAAGTAACATTTCTCTCTAGATATTTAATTAAGGGAGGGCTTATCCTCCTTTGATTAAATTTATCTAAACAGTCGTTTAAAAGAGAAC
>NZ_JRNB01000052.1 GCF_000758885.1 Peptostreptococcus sp. MV1
GTATCTTCGCTCCCTTTTTCAAAGGGCGCAAAGATACACCGTTTGACTACGGTGCTTTGCGTTCCTGCGGAAAGCTTATAGCTCCGCTAAGGAAACGAAAACGCTAAAGCATTTTTATTTGTTCAAGGGGGCTACTCCCCCTTAGACCCCTGTGAACTTTGTTTTTTGTAGATTTTTCAAATCCACAAAAAAGCAAAGTGTTAAAATGTTCTCACTTTGCTCCATCTCAGTTTCTAATACATTTTCTGTTTTCCTTATTCTTCCTCTGTCAGTTCTTCAAAATCATCATTTGCATTTTCCTCTTTAAGATTTGGATTTTCTTCTAAAGAGATTTCTTTTTCTTTTAAATGAATTTCTGTAAGTTCTTTTAGCTTTTCTCTATTTCGATTATCGGAAAGTACATAATCTAAAAAGGCATAGATTAAATCATTGTCGGTACTTTCTTCTGCTCCGGTTATCTGTTTTTCAAATTTCTCAAACACGCCTCCTTTTTCTACTTTTCGTTTCGTGTCCGCCTTTCTTTTTAGCTGTGATTTCTTTTGTCTTAGTTGCTTAATTTTGTTTTCTACCTGTTCTTTTTTCTTAGTTTCTTTTTCCAACTGGCTCATTACATTTTCTAACTCTTTCATTTTTCATTCCTCCATTTCAATATTGTTGTGTTCCAAA
>NZ_JRNB01000053.1 GCF_000758885.1 Peptostreptococcus sp. MV1
CCGTCAGTCTGTGGTGAAAGTCCACGTAGGGCGTAGTTGCCGACGAACCTCATAGCAACTTGCAAGGTTATCACCGTGAGGTGATGGCGAGAAGAAGCAATAGCAAAATCGTAGCCTGACGAACAGAAACCTAATACCAAGGCTTACATAAAGGATGAGTGGGCATAAAGTCACGAAGTCCAAAAGGCAAACGTAACTTATGTAAGTAAATTAGGCAGGTAGACGAGGAAAGACTGACGACTTATCCCGTGAGGTCTCACAGAGGAAAATCTAGTAACAACGAACTGTGAGAAGTCAGCAGAAGCCATAGTAGTGGAGAAGTTTCTGTAATGGAAATGGAGCGAAGGGCTGAACAATTCTAAAAGTCAAAGTGACTTAATCAAACTAAGTATATAAGCCCGACGAGAAATATAGTAGCAAAGACGTAACGGAGTGAACATTTCACAGGAGATAGGGTTAATATGTACAAAAGAAAATTAGGAAAGTGAGACAATCTATGGGACAACTAATGAATCAAATATTATCCAGAGAAAATATGAAAATGGCATACAAAAAGGTAAAAGCCAATAAGGGTGCCGGAGGCATAGACGGTATAAGTATCGAAGATGTTAACAAATACCTTAAAGAAAACTGGATAGATATCAAAACGAAAATCCTGAAAAGGAAATATAAACCACAACCAGTGCTCAGAGTAGAAATACCAAAACCAAATGGTGGAGTACGAAACCTTGGAATTCCAACAGTAGTAGACAGAATCATAGAACAAGCAATTGCCCAAATTCTAACACCAATGTTTGAGCCACAGTTTAGTGAACATAGCTATGGATTTAGACCAGGTAGAAGAGCACAACAAGCAATAGTAGAGCTACTAGAATATCTAAATGATGGATACACATACATAGTGGACATTGACCTAGAAAAGTTCTTTGATAACGTACCACAGGACAAGCTTATGTACCTGGTAGGCAAAACGGTGAAAGACCCAGATGTAATATCTCTTGTAACTAAGTATCTAAGAGCAGGAGTTATGGTAAAAGGGAAATATGAAGAAACCACTATAGGAACTCCGCAAGGAGGTAACTTATCTCCTTTGCTTAGTAACATAATGCTCAATGAATTAGACAAAGAGTTAGAAGCACGAGGCTTGCACTTTGTTAGATATGCAGATGACTGTATAATAACCGTTGCAAGTAGTGCAGCTGCAAATAGAGTGATGCACTCAATTACATCTTGGATAGAAAGAAAACTAAGTCTCAAGGTGAATGCTACTAAATCCAAAGTCACAAAACCAACAGGTCTCAAGTACCTAGGATTTGGCTTTGTGAAAATGAATGGAAAATGGGAAGCCAGACCACATAAAGATTCAATAAACAGATTCAAGAGAAAGCTCAAGAAACTAACATATCGTTCGTGGTCAGTGTCTATGGACTACAGGATACTGAGACTAAATCAGGTGATAAGAGGATGGATAAACTATTTTAGGATAGGTAAGATGAAACAAAATATGACTAAAATAGACAAACATCTTCGTAATCGTATGAGGATAGTTATATGGAAGCAATGGAAAACTAGTAAGAAAAGGATGTGGGGACTAAGGAAGCTTGGTGTACCAGAGTGGATGGCGAGACAATCTGTAGGGTTTGCAGACCATTATCAGGCGGTAGCAAAAACAGCCGGACTTCGCAGGATAACAAAAGAAATACTCGCAAAGCGAGGACTCATTAGTTGTTTAGATTACTATTTGAATTGAACCGCGGAGTGCCGAACGGCACGCTCCGTGGTGTGAGAGGGAGGAGAAAGTCCTCCCTACTCGATT
>NZ_JRNB01000054.1 GCF_000758885.1 Peptostreptococcus sp. MV1
TCACTATGTGACTTATTGAATTAACCTGCTGTTCAATTTTCAAAGTTCATTATGTTGTTTTTAGCAACTTGTTTATTATACTATTTTCAGAAGAATCTGTCAAGCATTTTTTATATTTTTTCTAAGCAACTTTTCATAAGAAATTTAAGCTCTTTTTGTTTGTCTTTCAACTTGTTATCTCGAAGACAAGTAATACTATATCACCATTTATGACCAGTGTCAACAAGTTTTATATATTTTTTTTACTTTTTTCTTTTCCCTTAACTTTAACAAAACCAAAAATAAAATCATTCGTTTTTATTTAGAATTTACGCCTTTTAGACCAGGTAACCACAAATTAATATTCGTATTATTTTCTTTGTAATTCATTTCGTAATGCTTTATAATCTATCCTTGTAATCATACCACTTATATTATTTTTTATAAGATTTCCCCCTACTCCTATGCTCATATTATTTCTTTTTCAAATCAGACAAGTATTGATGAGTATATATTACACTTATATAAGTATATAAGTCGTAAATATTACACCTACATTATATACAAATTTTTATAATTGGTATAAAATAAATATATCATTTATTAGAATAAATTTTACAAAGGAGGTAACTTATGTTATCAAAAAGACTAGACAATATTGCACCTTCAGTCACTGTAGGTGTCAGCTCTAAGGTCAAAGAAATGAGGGCCCAGGGCATAGATGTAATCAGCCTTAGTATAGGAGAGCCAGACTTCAATGTTCCAGACAAGGCCAAGGAATACGGAAAGAAGTCTTTGGATGAAAACAAGACAAAATACGATTTAACTGCAGGTATCTTGGAGCTAAGAGAAGAAGTATGTAAGAAGCTTAAAAGAGAAAACGATATAGACTACACGCCAGACCAGATAGTCCTATCAAGTGGAGCAAAAAACTCTATCACAAATGTACTACTTGCCACTACTGATCCAGGCAGCGAAGTCCTTCTTCCCCTACCATACTGGGTAAGTTACTCTGAAATGGTAAAGGTAGTGAATGCAGTTCCAGTTGAAGTTAAAACTTCTAAAAAGAATAACTTCAAAGTAACCAGGGAAAATCTCTTAGAAGCCATCACCGACAAGACTAGGCTTTTAATACTAACTAACCCATCCAACCCTACTGGTGCGGTCTATACAAGGGAAGAATTAGAAGAGATAGCTGCTGTCTGCCTAGAAAAAGGTATCTATATAATGGCCGATGAAATATATGAAAAGATTAGGTTTGACGATAGCTTTGTTTCTGTAGCTTCCCTAAGTGAGGAAATAAAGGATATCACAATAACAGTAAATGGATTTGCCAAGTGTGCCGCTATGACAGGAACACGTCTAGGCTACACTGCATCTAATACTGAGATAGCCAAGGCCATGATTTCTATACAGAGCCATATAGTTTCTCACCCATCTCTAACAGCCCAGTATATAGGTCTAGGTGCCCTGTTAGAGTGTGAAGATGATATGCAAAAAATGGTGGCTACCTACAAGCATAGGTGCCAGTTAATCACTAGCAGGCTAGATAAGGTTGAAGGCATTTCCTATATAAAGCCATCCGGTGCCTTCTACATATTCCTAGACCTATCTAAGGTGAAAGAAAACTACCCTTACGAAGACAGTTTTTCAGTCGAATTCTGCCAGAACTTCCTAAGAGATGAAAAGGTAGCTATTATACCTGGCAAAGCCTTTGGTACAGACGATTATGTAAGAATATCCTACGCCTGCCATGAAGATGACTTCCTTGAAGGTATAGATAGGCTAGAAAAATACATAAAAAAATACCTTTAGGTATAAATCGGAGGCAATTCAATGAATAGTGGTAAAATTGATGGTGACCAGATAAGTAAAAGACAGGTAGCCAAGGTTGCAGGTGCTTTTGTGGCCTGGATAATTGGGGCCGGCTTTGCAACAGGCAGAGAGATACTCAGTTTCTTCTCCAGCTTTGGTTACTACAGTTATGGGGTCATCTTCATTATACTAATAGGTTTTTCCTTTACGGGCAAGGTAATCATGGAAACCGGCTACCAACACAGGAATGACCCAGACTTTAGACAATACGAATACTTTTGTGGCAAAAAAATAGGCAAACTTTATTCTATAGTAATGCCCATAATGCTCTTCTTTATGATGGCCATACTTATATCAGCCACAGGGTCTGCTCTCCTAGAGCACTATGGAGTCAACAGGTACTTAGGATCAAGCCTTATGGCCCTTATAGTTTTGATGGCCTACCTAGCAGGCTTTGACAGGTTCATCCAGGTCCTGTCAAAAATAGGACCCATCCTAGTAGGCTTTTTCCTCTTGGTAGGTACCATAGTAATTTTCAAGGACTATGAAAACTTTTCAAGAATAGGCCTATACAAGGACCAGCTAAGTAGCTACCATGCTGCTCCAATATGGTTTTTCAGTGGATTTTTGTATTTCTCCTTGGCCGTATCATCAGGAGGAACCTACTTTTCAAAACTTGGAGCATCTTGCAAGAGTTTAAAAATAGCCAGGTATGGAACTTTATTAGGGGCTCTTGAAGTATCACTTGCTGTCTTTATTCTCAGCACAGCAATCCTCCTAAATATAGACACCATAACCAGGGTAGATGTACCTACCCTATACCTGGCAAAGCATGTAGGCCGACTTATGGCCAGTATATTTACTATCATCTTGCTGTTGGGTATGTTCTCTTCATCCTCTGCAACCATGTGGAGTCTGTGCAAGTTTATATATCCGGAAGATAAGCAGAAAAACAAGATGGCTGCCGTGCTCATAGCTATAGCAGCCACCCTGGTAGGGATATTACCCTTTGCAAAATTGGTTGCAATCATACTTCCGGCTATCGGCTATATCGGTATTTACTATATACTATGCGTAATATACAAGGGAATCAGGGAAATAGTAAAAATCGACTAGAATAAGATATTTTATGAATAGAAAATATTATTCAAATTTATTTAACCTAAAAGGACTGGGTCAGTTCAAAACTAACCCAGCCCTTTTTATACTCATATATATATAATAATCATATCCTATTGAATACTAATAGCCTCAATGCTTACAATATCTATTACATTCCTATGTCTTCAATACTTACATCATTTCCATACCTAATATCGGTAATCTTGTATATTATCTGGATCAAAAGGTCATATACAAGGATAGCAAATAAGAAGTAGAAAGTCATTTTACTAAATTTGTCTGTAAAAATCGGAGACTTGACCATATACCCATAATTTGAGTGTAGACCAAGATTTATGACATACAAGCTCAAATTAAAGAACAGGGTAAAGAGTCTAACCTGATTTTTACACTTCAAAATATAATCTCTATGTTCCTTAAATACCACATAGGCAGCCATAAGGATAGCTATATGGTAAAAATAGAAGAAAGTATTACTAAAATGCGGGAATTTAAATGGGTCCATAGCCGGATGAGACATGGCCAAAATTCCACCAAAAATACCCCATACATATATTACAGGAGTGACCCTCCTATCAGATGTAATCAGATAGTAAATACTTAACAAGGCAGTAACCCTACAATGATAAAGTGGTAATGATTCAGTAAGACCCGAATACTTACCAACAAAATACCAAGTATACCTCATACATATATCTATTAAAAATACTACTAGCAAGACCTTCTTAGTCCTGTTTATAGGATAACCCTTTTTTATATAGTAAATTACAAATGCAAAAGAAACCAATGATAAAAGTATCAAAACCGTTCCATTCATAGGTTCAATTAAATCTGGTTTAGTCCTAAAGAAGTACCTTATCAAATCCACTTATATCTCCCCTCCTTTTCTAGATAATACTAAAAATACCTTTTGTAATTCTGCTTTAGGTATCTTTTTACAAAGCCTACTAAATATGAGACCCACTAATACTTTTACATACGCTTCAAGAAATGTCAATACGATTTATCAATCCTTAAGAAAATCTTTATATTATAGGGGCAAAAAAGGTCTTTATGGTAAATTTTAGGCTTTTTTCATTACTTTATTGCTAAACTTTTTAAAAAAGGGTGCCAAGATTGGCACCCTTAAATATCTATATATTCTTTACATCATATATTATCAAACCCTTATTTTGGCCTAATATAACTTAGCCCCTGCTGGTATCTTGTCGTCTACCATCAATAGGTTAAGTAGTTCTTTTCCATCATAGTCGCATACTGCTGATAATAGCATACCACAAGATTCAAGGCCCATCATCTTTCTAGGTGGTAGGTTAGTGATAGCAACTAGAGTTTTACCTACTAATTCCTCTGGCGAATAGTGCATCTTGATACCTGATAGGATTACCCTCTCCTGGCCAGAACCATCATTTAGAGTAAACTTTAATAGCTTGTTAGACTTAGGTACTTCTTCACACTTCAATACCTTCACTACTCTGAAGTCTGACTTAGAGAAAGTTTCAAAGTCTATATCTTCAAATAAAGGTTCTACCTTTACCTTAGATAGATCTATCTTCACTTCCTTCTTTTCAGTTTCTCCGTCAGCTTCTGACGAACCATCTCTTAGAGGCTTCATTGTTGGGACCCTTTTTGTGGTTCTTTCATACTCGACCAAGCTGGTGTTAATACTATTAAATTCTCCATATTCCAATTATCCCCCATACTTCATATTTTTGCTCTACTTTGAGTCACTTTGCGGGCAAATGATGTAAAATATGATGTAAATGATGTAGGGCGATAGTAGTATATGCAAGAGCATATTCATATACAAGAAATTATAACTTCTCTTATTTACAATGTCAATCCAGTTACTTCCCCCACACGAAGTCCAGTTCCTATCATTACTGCAAAGACCGGATACCAGTGTTCATATACAGGGGGGGTTTTCAGGAAATTCAGAAATAGCTCCTGCTCCGGTTTCGTCAACGCTCTACGCTTTTCCGACTGAAAACAATGTGCTTTTTTCAATTCTCTCAACACATTATCTGACGGGTTATTTCTGATAAAGTCATCATCGACAGCAATCTGTAAAACCTGATGAAGAACCGTATGTATATTATCAATCGTTGAAGGCTTCAAATTTCTTTCATCAACAAGATAATTGTAGTATTTCTTAATATCCTATTTCTTCAGCGTTGATATTCTTTTACTTCCAATCACTGGTCGCACAAAAGTATTGTACATATATTTGTAATTTTCAAAGGTATTGTTCTTCAGCCCTCTTTTCATATTTGCCCAAAGGTCAAATAATTCATCAATGGTTGTGTATCGTGCTTCGGTCTTAATACCATCACATTTATCTTTCTGAATACGCTTCTCTTTTTCTCTCAGGTCATCTAAAGTTCTTGCGTAAACAAATCTTCTTTTCATTTGGCTGTCCTGCCAGCTAAATTGATAAGTACCATCTTTTCTCTGAACCTCTCCGGTTTTCAGAACAACTCTTGATTTATCTTTTCTTTTTGTTGCCATTGTTTCCTCCTAAATTCTAAACTGCTTATCTATATATTTGTCCAGTCGTTCCCTCACAATATGGATTTTATTGCCTATCCATATTGCAAAGGGACAACCTGCTTGATTAGATAACTCACGCAACTTCGTTCTTCCTATACCGGAATATGCTGCGGCTTCTTCGATTGTCAGCCACTTTCTTTCCCATATCGGTTCTTCAGCATTGCTTATGAGTTTTTCCTGATATGTTCTTACTTCGGCAAGTAAGCGTTCATCATCATTCAAGGAAAGTAAGTTTTTCAATGTATTCATCAAAAATCCTCCTCTTAATCATTCGACGATTTCCTATATGAAGAACAAATGGGCATTCTTCTTGGCTTGTTAGTTTTCTCAGTCTTTCTCTACCTATGCCAGAATATTCAACTGCTTCATCAATCGTCAAATTAGACTTATGCCATATCGACACATCATATTTTTTTCGGATAATCTTTTCTGTATCTGCCATTACGGAAGCTCCTCCTTATTTTTTTCTGCCATTATGATAAATTAAAAAAGAGAATCAAGTTTTTGATTCTCTTCATACATTCATTATAGCTTTTATCATCCATTTTATTTGGGTTCTATGTCAAATAACGTTGGTGATAATTTAAATCAATAAAATCTATT
>NZ_JRNB01000055.1 GCF_000758885.1 Peptostreptococcus sp. MV1
AATTTGTCTATTTCCTTATTGGTATTTGTTTTTAGCTTGTTTAAATCTTCTACAACAGGTTTAGTATATGAATTTTCTTCTGCCATTATATATTTAGAAACCGGCTTATCAATAGGTATTTTAGCATTCAATTTTCCACTTACTACCTTTAGTCCATATTTCGCTAATTCAATATTATAGTCATCTACTACCTCTTGAATGTTTCCATCATCCTTTATTTCATAGAGTTTCAAGCTATTATTCAGCTTCAATGGTTCAACTTCATTTTCGTCCAAATTTAATAATGACAAGGTCAAAAGGGGTTTACCTTTAGTATAATCCTTTAATTGTTCATTTTCCCATCCATTTGGTATATCAGCAGGCTTTCCATCTTTATCAAGTAGGCTGATTGATAGTGGGTAGTATCTACCTATTTTTTTATTTTTTAACTTTTCTTTGATCGTATCAGTAATATCTATTTTTTTTATTTCTGCCCTTGTATCATAATATAGTGGGGCTATTCCCATATTTTCATCAAAAACATAACGATTTATTCCAATATTTGCCTGGTCAAAGCTTTTTGACTGTCCATTAAATTTTATTTTTACTACTTTTAAATTTGTAGCCACGTCAATACTTCTTTTATTAACCTTTAATTCATAAGAAAAGATACTGGAGCTAGGTTGTCCATCCCTAAAAGACCTTACCTTAATAGTCAACTTGCCCCCTTCAAGATACTGGTTAGATATATCCTCTCTTCCTACCCCATTTTTTGACTCGTTGATAGAAAGGTTATATGTAGGCAGACCCTGACCATCCTTATCATAGGCATCTCCAAAATAGTATAGTTCTTTCGAGTCTATCGTAGGGTCGCTCCCATCAATAGTATACCTATACTCATCTTCTACATTATAACCACCATTTTTTCTAAACGAAAA
>NZ_JRNB01000056.1 GCF_000758885.1 Peptostreptococcus sp. MV1
TTTAGCGTTGGGAGAGAATTTTTTCTCTCACCAACGCTAAATATTATACAACCTATAAAAATAGAGGTCATATCATGACCTCTATTTGATGGCTACTCCACTCAAGAACCAGCTCCATTTATATTTTTATAGTTATAGATAACACAAACTATCCATGTGAACTCCCCATATTCTAAAGCCTGTGGAATTGATATAGGATTATTTTAAAAAATTAACTATAGATCAACCCTATAAATTAATAATCATATTATCAATCAACCTAGTCTTGCCTATATATACAGCCATAGCTATAAGGGTATTGTCTTTTATAAGGTCAACCTGGTCGAATGTGTCAAAATCGATTATTTCTACATAGTCAATCCTAGCCAATTTTTCAGACTCTATCACAGACTTTATAGTCTTCAAAACATCTTCCTTGATAAGCACACCAGAATCAATAAGCTTCTTGCCCTCTAAGATACTCCTTCTAAGAACTGTAGCAGCCTGTCTCTCTTCGGCATTTAGGTAGGTGTTTCTAGAACTCTTGGCTAGACCATCGTCTTCTCTTACAATAGGACAAGCAATAATATCTATACCAAAGTTGAAGTCAGTAACCATCCTCTTAACTATAGCCAACTGCTGGATATCCTTCTCACCAAAATAAGCCCTATCAGGTCTTATTATATTGAATAGCTTAGTCAAAACTGTGCATACACCCCTGAAATGACCTGGTCTAGTGATACCACATAGGATATTAGTCATTTTTTCACTAGGAACAACAAATGTACTATAGCCCTCTGGATACATTTCTTCTGGCTCTGGATGGAATATGTAGTCAGCACCTATCTCCTCACATAGCTTGGCATCTGCCTCTAGTGTTCTAGGATAGCTCTCATAGTCTTCATCTGGACCAAACTGAGTTGGATTAACAAATACACTGACAACAACCTTGTCATTATTGTCCACAGCCTTCTTAATCAGGCTCTTGTGTCCTTCGTGTAGACATCCCATTGTTGGAACCATACCTAGACTATATCCATCAGCCTTTATCTTTCTTGTAATTTCAACTATTTCCTCAATTCTTCTAATAACTTTCATTTTTTAAACCTTTCACCTATTTTATAATTTCTAATAAAGTTTTTCTATAATATCCTCAGATATCTTAAAGCAGTGCTTTTCTTCTGGGAATGATCCATCAGCCACTGCATCTATATAGGCCTTTATTCCATCGGTCATAACCTCACCGACATTGGCAAACTTCCTAACGAATTTTGGAGTGAAGTCCTTGTATACGCCTAACATATCCTGGTATACCAAGACCTGACCATCACATCCTGGTCCTGCCCCTATACCTATAGTTGGTATATCAAGCATAGAACTTATCTTTTCTGCTAGGGCTGCAGGTACACACTCTAAAACAACAGCAAAGGCTCCAGCCTCTTGAACTGCTAGGGCATCTTCAATTAGGGCCTTGGCAGATTCTAGACTCTTGCCCTGGACCTTGAAGCCACCTAGGGCATTTACAGCCTGAGGTGTTAGTCCTATATGGGCACACACTGGTATCTTGGCATCTGTTATGGCCTTGATTACATCACATACTTCCTTACCACCTTCTAGCTTGACACAATTGGCACGACCTTCACTCATCAACCTACCAGCATTGATTACTGCATCCCTAATACCTGTATTGTATGATAAAAATGGCATGTCACCTACAACTAAGGCATTCTTAGTTCCCCTGGCAACAGCAGCAGTGTGGTGGATCATATCTTCCATAGTCACGCTTAGGGTATCTTCATAACCCAACATTACCATACCCAGTGAGTCTCCAACTAGGATTGAGTTTACACCAGCCTCATCCACCAACTTGGCTGTAGAGTAGTCATATGCCGTCAACATAGTCAATTTTTCGCCCTTTTGCTTGGCTTCCTTAAATGTTAAAACCGTATTTTTCATTTTTTCTTCTAGTCCTCCCTTAGAGAACATTCCCCTTTCAGTAATAAATTTTTCATCTTACCATAGTCTCTATCGCAGTTTTTACCTTCAGCAAGGTCTACTAGCTCCAAACTCAAGAGCCTATAAATATTTTCAATACTTTTGTACTTCTTATCCCCCAAGGCCCTTAGGTGTTTGCCGATAGTACCTAGGTCATTTCTCTCAACTGGACCTGTTAGGGCAGCCTGAGGACCAATTTCAAAAAACTTGGCCATATTGCCCATAGCCAGTGACTTGAGGGCAGCTAGGGCCTCTTCCTGACTAAAACCATATTCCTCTAATAGCTTCACTGAGATATTGCCCATGGCTATTATAAGGTTGCTGATAAAGACAGAAGAGATATGGTACCTCGTCTTTTCACCAGTTGGTATAACCTTGTACTTGTTGTTTTTTGAGTCCAAGACCCTAGAAAAAAACTCAAGAGCCTCGTCTTGCCCCTCTAGAGTAAAGAAGGCACTAGACAGATCCTTGTATGAATTTTCCTTGCTTGAAATTGCTAAAACTGGATGCATGGAGCAGGCACTTGCTCCTTTTGAAGATATATCGAAGAAAATTTCTGATGATAATGAGCCACTGCAATGGCAGACTATCTTATTTTGAATACTGAATTTTGATATTGTACCCCAGACCTCACTTATCTTGTCATCTGGAGTAGTTATAACTATGACATTGCTTTTTTCTACCAACTTTTCAATATTGGTAAATTTACCTGAATTAGTTACCTTTGCAGCATAGGCCGAGCTATCAAGACTCCTACTATAGTAACCTACCAAATTTGCATACTCAATATCTGATAAGTACCTACCTAGGGAGACACCAACCTTACCTGCGCCAATAATTCCTACGTTGTACATAAGTTATCACCTCCAAAGAGTGTAATACTATAAAGATAATTAAATTATTCAAAATGTGTAGTTTCCTCCGAATACCACCATACAATAAAATTTATCATAATCTCAATTAAAAATCAAGAAAAATCTGACTCTTTATTTTACCTTCCAATAACAAAGGCAAGCATACTTTTTTAATAGGTCTCGAACAGAGATTAAAATTTTTCAAACTATGATATTTACTGAAATTGCATAATAAGAGGGAGCTATGACATTCACTTGGCCAAAACCTAGAATGTATAACTCCCCCTTATGTATCATAACTATTCGATTACTATCTCTTATATTCGATTACAACTCTTCTGTAAGGATCTGTTCCTTCACTATAAGTGATTACAAACCTATCATTCTGAAGGGCTGAATGAATAATCCTTCTTTCATATGGATTCATATAGTCAAGCTTCTTAGTTCTCCTAGTCTTGGCAACTTCTCTAGCAGCCTTATAGCAGTATCTCTTTAGAGATTCCTCCCTCTTGCTCCTATAGTTTTCAATGTCTACAAAAACTCTTGTGTGTGAATCCTTATTAAACTTGTTAAGGGCCAAACCTGTCAAGAACTGGATGGCATCTAGGGTATCACCCCTCCTACCAATCAAGCAACTCGCCTTGTTGCCACTTATCTTAACCTTTATCAGGTTATTTTCAAGACTGACATCTACATCTGCCTCTACATCTGCATTTTTTAGTAGTTCTTCTACAAACTCTCTGGCAATATTAATTTCATCTTCATCTGTTATGTTTACTTTATTTTCTTTTACATCATTTTCAACTTTATCCTGGGCACTTGGCTCAGTATTTTGGTCATCATTCTTGTCCATGATGACTTCTTTTGCATCTTCTACTAACTCTTTCTTACTTGGTTCAGACTCTTTTAATACTTCGTACTCTAGGCTATATACACCAGACTTGGCACCTATGCCCAAAAATCCCTTACTTGGTTTTTCTATAACTGTAATTTGAATACTTTCCTTATCTGCATTAGTAGATTTTAGTAGTTGTTCAACAGCTTCCTCTGAACTTTTTGCATAAAACACCTTTGATTCCACTATCATTACCTCCTACTTGTATTTACTTTTTAAAACTCGACTTGCCAGCATCCCTATCTTCCTTTTCCTGGGCTAATTTAGCCTTCAAAGGTCTAGTGATAATATAATACTGGAAAACTGAGAATATATTACTAATACCCCAATATAGGGCTAGGGCTGCTGGGAATATGAATCCCCAATATAGTGACATACCTGCCATCAGCCATGTCATCATCTTCATTGGTCCCTGCTGCTGGTCCTGAGGAGTCATTATCTTCTGCATCAAGTAGGCACTGACACCTGAGAATATAGCTAGTATATAGTCTGGCTTTGATAGGGCCTTTATCCATAAAAAGTTTCCATTTGCTGCCATCATAGCTGCCTTATTAGCAAATACACCATGTGTTACTGGGTCCTTGAACACATAGAATAGACCCATTAGTATTGGCATCTGTATTAATATTGGCAAACAACCTGACAATGGATTTATATCTGATTCCTTGTACAATTTTGAAATTTCTTCATTCTGCTTTTCAGGCTTGTTCTTGTACTTAGCCTGTATTTCCTTTATCTTTGGATTGATCTCTGACATAGCAAAAGTAGACTTAGTCTGCTTTATTGTCAAAGGCATCAATATCATCTTTACTATTATAGTAAAAACTATAATAGATAAACCATAATTACCTATTACTCCGTATATAGCCTTTAGGGCTATACCAAATAGGCCTGCAATATGTCCCATTCTTACCTCCTGGTAACTTATTATCTCAACTTTTGAGATAGACTTCCTACTTCAAAGGGTCGTAACCACCTGGGTGAAAAGGGTGACACTTACTTACTCTCCTAAGAGTCAACCACAGTCCCTTTAAGAAGCCATATTTCTTAAATGCCTGGATGGAATATTGAGAACAAGTAGGGTAAAACCTACAAGTAGGTCCCTTGAGAGGTGATATAAACTTCTGGTAAAACCTAACCAAACCTATACAGGCCATGGCCAAGATACCACTGGCTGTCTTCAAAAATCTTTTAATATTATCTATTAAAAACTTCATCATACCTAAGTCACCTCTTCTTCGATACCTGTTTCTTACCATCCCTCTTTATTATGTTGGCCCTCTTGCATATATACTTTAGAGACTTTTCAAGTTCTCTATAGTCCTTGTCAGCAGCACTAATCCTGGCAATAAAGACTAGGTCATAGCCTGCTATTACTTTATCGTCTATATTTAGCCTATAGGCTTCCTTGATACATCTCCTAATCCTATTTCTCTCGTGGGCCTTGCCCACCTTCTTGGATATAGATATACCAATCCTAGATCTGTCTGACTTATTCTTCATTGTATATATAACTAGATTTCTGTCGGCCAAAGATTTACCCCTCTGGTAAACCCTCCTAAAATCAGAATCTTTTTTGATTCCGTCGGTGTTATTAAAGTGCATCAATAACCTCCATCTTTACAAAAAAAACCACCATAACAGTGGTTTTTCATATTATAAAATTAGAACTAATTTACAAATTAGTGAGTTAATCTGTTTCTACCTTTAGCTCTTCTTCTCTTTAAAACATTTCTTCCGTTTGGAGACTTCATTCTCTTTCTGAATCCATGTTCTCTTTTTCTCTGTCTTTTCTTTGGCTGATAAGTTCTCTTCATCCTTAGAACACTCCTTTCCTCTAATCTTCATTGTAAACATAACAATATAATTATAATGATTATACGGTTAAAAGTCAATTATTTTTCTTAAATTCATTGAATTTATCACATTTATTTAAACTTTTTTTAAAAAAATATGCCCGAGTCCAAAATTTTTTTCAACACATATACAAATTTTAAAATTTTTAGTATTTTTTTTATCAACAATATACAGGATAAATATATTTAATTTATCCACATATACAACTAGATGTTGAAAACCTAAAAATAAAGCACATACTTATCCACATAATGTTAATAACTTTGTGGACAATTTTTTTAATTATGGGTATATAATGTATATACACTCAAAATCGTGGAGGTTTTCCACCTTGTTGATAAGTATATTTTTTATTCACTTTTTTATACACATCCAGATATGTATAAGTTTTTTTATTCGTAATTATACCATAAATATCAACAATATATACACATGAGTTATACACAATATAAAAATAAAAAAGGGGGGTAACCAATAAATGGACGTAAAAAATTTGTGGACTTCAGCACAACAAAAGTTAAAAGGAGTTTTCACTAGAGCAATCTTCACCTTATACTTCAATGAAAACACAGTACCAATAGCGATTAATAACAACATCTTGTATTTAAGTGGAGACAAGAGGTCTAAGGAGTTTTTTGAAAACCAGCAGAAGGAGAAAATTTTAGAGGCTTTTGATGAGCTAGCGGCAAATATAAAGGATATTATTGTTTTAACTAATGAAGATAATGACCTTGATTCAAGGGTAAGTATAGAAAAGGAGTTAAATACTAATAGCGATGAAAACAACCAAAAAATAATGGATCTAGCTACTAGTATAGCCAACTCAAACCTAAATCCCAAGTATACTTTTAATACTTTTGTAGTAGGATCAAGTAATGCAATGGCTGTTGCAGCCTGCCAAAGAGTGGCTGAATACGATGAGACAGCCAATGATAACCCCTTGTTTTTGTATGGTGGGGTAGGTCTTGGAAAAACCCATCTTATGCATGCTATAGGCCATAGGGTATTAGAAAGAGACCCATCAAAAAAGGTCCTATACGTTTCATCTGAGACCTTTACAAATGAGATGGTTACAGCTATAAGAGAAAAGAAGAACAACGAATTCAGACAAAAATACAGGAGTGTAGATATTTTTATGATAGATGATGTCCAGTTTGTAGCTGGAAAAAATTCCGTACAAGAAGAACTCTTCCATACATTTAATGATGTACATGGTGCGGGCAAGAAAATCATTCTATCAAGCGACAAACCTCCTAAGGATATACCTGAACTAGAAGAAAGACTGAGATCTAGGTTTGTCTGGGGCTTAATAAGTGATATTCAACCTCCTGACTACGGTACAAGGATGGCCATCTTACAAAACAAGGCTGAAAATGACAACTTAGATATTGATTCAGATGTTTTTGAGTACATTGCAGACAATGTAAAATCCAATATCAGAGAGCTAGAAGGTGCCTTAAACAAGGTAATCTTATACTCCAACCTATCTTCAAAACCTATGAATCTGGCAACTGCCAAGGAGGCTCTTAAAGATGTACTAGTATCATATACTACTAAGGAAGTAAATATACTGAGGATAAAAGAAATGGTAGCAGATGCCTACAATATAAGTGTTGAAGACTTGATATCTAAAAAGAGAACCAAGAATATAGCCTTTCCAAGGCAGGTAGCTATGTATATATCAAGAAACCTACTAGACCTATCTCTTCCTGCCATAGGAGATGAATTTGGTGGTAGGGACCACACAACAGTTATGCATGCAGTCAACAAAATCGGCGATGACATGTTAAAGAGCGAAGAAATAAAGATAAAGATAGAAAAAATAATATCAGACCTGGATAGCTAGTTTATACACATATTTTCTGTTTAAAACCTGTGTATAATTAAGGTGCTCTTTTAAGCACAAACTTATCCACATTTGATTCAGATTTTGTTAATATATTTAGTAACAGATTTTTACACAGGATTTTTTGTGTATTTTAGTTGGTTTAAACCACTTATCACACAATCCACAAGTCCTACTACTATTACTACTAAAGTTATTATATATATCTTTCTATATAGGAATTTCTGAATCCAAAAAGTTATTAACAGGGTCTAATAAAAAACATATAAGGAGGTCTTTAATTTGAAAATCTTATGTAATCAAAAAAAATTAGCTCATGCTATTACAAATGCACAAAGGGCTATAAATACAAAAACAACTGTAGAAATACTAAGAGGTATTTTAATTAGTGCTGAGGACAACAAGCTAAGAGTCAGGGGTTATGACAATGAGATAAGCATTGAAACTGAAATAGAAGCCCAAGTAGAAATACCAGGATCAATAGTAATTAACTCAAAGTTAATAGGTGAAATAGTAAGAAAACTACCAGATTCATTTATAAGTATAGAAACTGACGACAACTACAATGTGTTTATATCTTGCATGTCTTCTAGGTTCAAGATAAAGGGTATCAGCTCAGAAGATTTCCCTAGCATAGACCATATAGAAACTGGTGATATGCTAAAAATAGGCCAGGCAGATATGAAAAATATGATAAGAAATACTGTATTTGCTGCAGCTACTGACAACTCTAACCAAACTTTTAATGGTGAGTTGATAGAAATAGATAGCGAAAAGATAAATATGGCTGCCCTTGATGGTTATAGGTTGGCTACCATGACAAATGCCTTTGAGTCAGGTATAGATAAAAATTTAAGCGCTATTGTACCTAGAAATACACTTAACCATCTAAATTCATTACTATCTGATGAAGGTGACCTATATCTTACTATCAATTCTAGGGATGTTGTATTCAAGTTTGCCAATACAAGATTGGTAGGAAGGTTGATAGACGGAGAGTATGCTGACTACAAGAGTCTTCTTCCAAAGGAATTTGTAACTAAGGTAAGTGTAGAGACCAAGAAACTTCAGGAAGCAGTGGAAAGAGCATCTCTACTATTCACTTCAGATAAGAACAATACTATCAAGATGTCTGTTACAGACAAGTTGTTGGTGATTACTTCAAATAATGAAAATGGAAATGCCTATGAAGAAATTAGTGTTGATTTTGAAGGAGACATGCTAGATATTGCCTTTAACTCTAGGTATTTTTTGGATGGTATCAAGTACCTAAATAGTGAGTATGTATCAATAGAATTTTTAGGCGCTATAAACCCATGTGTTATAAAACCTATTGACGATATAGAATATACATATCTAATATTACCTGTAAGGGTTAGTAATTAGTTTGACATTAAACACCTGTGTGATAAGACAAGTTGCACAGGTGTTTTTTTATTTATCTATCTATAATTTAGCCCTAGAGGGATAATTGTGGTATAATAGAATAGATAGACTATGTGGACAATTAGCGAAAGGGGCTCATATGAAAAATATTAATATAGGTTCAGATTATATAAAGTTGGATCAGTTTTTAAAGCTTGCTGATATAGTTATGTCTGGCGGTGAAGCTAAACTACTTATCATGAGTGAAGAGATCAAGGTAAATGGACAGGTAGCCACTCAAAGAGGTAAAAAACTGAGGAGTGGAGATATAGTAGAGTATATGAATAAAGAGTTCCAGGTATCAAAGTAGGTGTTTATTTGTATATAAATAGTTTAAAGCTAGTTAATTATAGGAATTACGATAATTTGCTGGTTGAATTTAATAAGAAGGTCAACTTAATAATAGGTATGAATGGCCAGGGCAAGACCAATATTGTAGAGGCTATCGGTTTTATGTCTATAGGCAGATCTTTTAGGACAAATAAGGACAGAGAACTGATTAAATTTTCTGCTGATAACTTATATTGCGCTTGCTCCTTTACCAGGAATAATATAGACAAGAAAATTGAAATAGTAGTTACCAAGGATAAAAAAGGCATAAAGGTCAATGGAGTATCTATCAAATCTATACAGGAGCTACTAGGTAACCTAAATGTGGTGATTTTTTCACCTGAAGACCTTAGGTTGGTCAAGGATGGACCCAAGGAAAGAAGGTCCTTTATTGACAAGGAAATCAGCCAGATAATGCCTAGGTATTATAGTCTCTTGACTAGCTACAACAAGATTCTTCAGCAGAGAAATAGGATTTTAAAATCCTACAAAATAGATAAAAATCTCCTAGATGTGTATGACGAAACTATGTCTACATACGCTAGTGAAATATATATAATTAGAAATAAGTTTATTGATAAATTGTCAAAGATATCCAGTAAAATCCATAAAAATTTAACTATGGACAAGGAAAATCTGACTATAATATATAAGAATCAAGTAGATTTAAAGCCTGGTCAGGATGCTAGCCTTGTAAAGTCTGTATTGATTGAAAAATTGAGGGAGTCTAGAGAGGGAGATATTATGACAAGGTCTACCAAGGTCGGTCCCCACAAGGATGATATGAAAATCCTGATAAATGATATAGATGTCAGAATGTATGGGTCACAAGGCCAGCAGAGGACTGCATCTATTTCACTCAAATTGTCTGAAATAGACTTGATAAAACAGGAATTAGGAGACTATCCAGTACTAATATTGGATGATGTCTTTAGTGAATTAGACCAGAGTAGACAAAAGATGTTGGTAGAAAAATTAGAAAACATTCAGATGTTTGTGACATCAGCTGATCCATTGCACAAGGATATACTGGATATCGATGATTATAGGATATTCAATATAGAAAATGGTAGGCTTGTCGGAGTAGAGAATGGAGGAGAATAAATGGAAAAACATGAGTATGGTGCAGACCAAATCCAGGTCCTAGAGGGGCTGGAGGCTGTTAGAAAGAGACCTGGTATGTATATAGGTTCAACAGGTCCTAGGGGGCTACACCACCTAGTATATGAGGTTGTAGACAACAGTATAGATGAGGCTCTAGCAGGCAACTGTTCTGAGATATATATTTCTATAAATTCAGATGGAAGTGTAACTGTAAGGGATGACGGTAGAGGTATACCAGTAGAGATACATCCAAAGACTGGCCTATCTACCCTAGAAACAGTACTGACTGTCCTACATGCAGGTGGTAAGTTCGGTGGTGGAGGCTACAAGGTTTCTGGAGGTCTTCACGGTGTAGGTGTATCTGTTGTTAATGCCCTTAGTGACTGGCTGGTTGCAGAGGTATATAGGGACGGCAAGGTCTATAGGCAAGAGTATGAAAGAGGCGTCGCCAAGACCAAGCTAGAAGTTGTTAGAGATACAGATATAAAGAGTGGTACATCTATTAGCTTTATGCCAGATGCCAGCATTTTTGATGAGATAGTCTTTAGCTACGAAACCCTAGAATATAGGTTGAGAGAGCTGTCTTTCTTGAACAAGGTAATCAAGATAGAGTTTGAGGACAAGAGAGAGGGCCAGGAAAAATCTAAAAAATTCCACTATACAGGTGGTCTAGTAGAGTACATCAAGTACCTAAACAGGACAAAGACTCCTATACATGACCAGATAATATATGTAGACAAGGTTGCAAATGAATGTACTATTGAATTAGCTCTTCAGTATACTGATGCATACACAGAAAACATATATTCCTTTGCCAATAATATAAACACACATGAGGGTGGTGTCCACCTATCAGGTTTCAAGACAGCCTTGACTAAGTGTGTAAATGACTATGCTAGAAGAAATAATATACTTAAAGAAAAGGATTCAAACCTGTCAGGTGAAGATATCAGGGAAGGTTTGACAGCTATAGTATCTGTCAAGCTACCAGACCCACAGTTTGAAGGTCAGACAAAGACAAAATTAGGAAATACCTTTATGAGGGGCTTGGTTGACTCAATAGCCAACGAAGAAATAGGAGCCTTTTTAGAGGAAAATCCTTCAGTTGCCAAGCAGGTCATAGAAAAATGTCTAAGGGCTCAGAGGGCCAGAGAGGCTGCCAAGAAGGCTAGAGACCTTACTAGGAGAAAAAATGCCCTAGAATTTACATCTCTACCAGGTAAGCTAGCTGACTGTTCTGAGAAGTCACCGGAAAAGAGTGAAATATTCCTAGTCGAGGGAGATTCTGCTGGTGGTTCAGCCAAGAGTGGTAGGGATAGAAATATACAGGCTATCCTTCCTCTAAGAGGTAAGATCTTGAATGTTGAAAAATCAAGGTTGGACAAGATACTATCTTCAGAAGAAATCAAGAATATGATTACAGCCTTTGGTTGTGGTATAGGCGATGATTTCGACCCTAACAAGCTTAGATACCACAAGATAGTAATAATGACCGATGCCGATGTCGATGGAGCCCATATCAGGACCCTATTATTGACATTCTTCTTTAGGTATATGAGACCACTGATAGAAGGCGGCTATGTATATGCAGCCCAGCCACCACTATTCAAGGTCAAGAAGGGCAAGAAGGAATACTATGCCTTCTCAGATGATGAACTAAGCAAGCTATTGGATGAGGTTGGTAGACAGGGATCAGACGTATCTAGGTACAAAGGTCTCGGTGAAATGAACGCCGAACAGCTTTGGGAGACAACAATGGATCCTGAATCGAGAACTTTACTACAGGTAACAATAGATGATGCCATCATGGCAGATGAAATATTCTCTATGTTGATGGGAGATAAGGTAGCCCCAAGAAGAGACTTCATAGAGGCAAATGCGAAATATGTAACTAATTTGGATATATAGGGGGTGAGGAATTTAAATGGAAAATAAGAGCAGAATAATTCCTATAGAGATTTCTCAGGAAATGAAAAAATCATATATAGATTATTCTATGAGCGTAATTGTAGGTAGAGCCCTACCAGATGTAAGGGATGGTCTAAAACCAGTTCATAGAAGAATCCTATATTCAATGAGTGAGCAGGGGATTACACCAGATAAGCCATATAGGAAGTCAGCCCGTATCGTCGGTGATGTACTAGGTAAGTACCATCCACATGGTGACTCATCAGTATATATGGCCATGGTAAAAATGGCCCAGGACTTTGCTACAAGAGGAATCTTAATAGATGGTCAGGGTAACTTTGGTAATGTAGACGGTGACAGTCCAGCTGCCATGCGTTATACAGAGGCTAGGATGTCAAAATTGGCCCTAGAATTACTAAGGGATATAGACAAGGAAACAGTAGACTTTGGTCCAAACTTTGATGAATCCCTTCAGGAGCCACTAGTACTACCAGCAAGGTATCCAAACCTATTGGTTAATGGGTCTAATGGTATAGCAGTAGGTATGGCTACATCCATACCACCACACAACCTAGGTGAGGTAATAGATGCCACAGTCCACTATATAGATAATAGGGATTGTGAGATAGATGACCTAATGCAGTTTATTGCTGGTCCAGACTTCCCAACTGGTGCCATGATAATTGGTACAGAAGGAATAAAGGAAGCCTACAGGACAGGTAGGGGCAAGGTCAAGGTAAGGGCAAGGGCCGAGATAGAAGAACTACCTAAGGGCAAGCAGCAGATAATTATAACTGAAATACCATTTCAGGTAAATAAGTCTAGATTGGTTGAGAGGATAGCAGACCTAGTCAGAGAAAAGAAGGTAGAAGGAATATCAGACCTTAGGGATGAGACTAACAGACATGGTATCAGGGTTGTAATAGAGCTAAAGAGGGATGTAAATGCTAATATCGTCCTAAACAATCTGTACAAGCACTCACAGCTAGAAGATACCTTCTCAATCATAAACCTAGCAATAGTGGACAAGACACCAAAGGTCCTAAATTTAAAGCAGTACCTAGAGTGCTATGTAGACCACCAGAAGGATGTAATTACGAGAAGAACTAAGTTTGAGCTTAGAAAGGCCCAGGCTAGGGCCCATATATTAGAAGGTTTGAAGATTGCCCTAGACCATATAGACAGGGTAATATCAATAATCAGAGGATCAGAAAATGGCCAGATAGCCAAGGAAAGATTGATTGAAGAATTTGCCTTTTCAGACATTCAGGCCCAGGCAATCTTGGACATGAGATTGCAGAGGTTGACAGGTCTAGAAAGAGACAAGATAGACAATGAATACAAGGAATTGATGGATAGGATTACATACCTAGAATCTATACTAGCTGATGAAAACAAGCTATTTGGAGTAATAAAGGATGAAATGCTAGCCATAAAGGACAAGTATGCAGACCCAAGAAGGACAGAAATCAGGCCAGCTGAAGGTGAAATAGCCCTAAAGGACCTTTATGAGGAAGAGGAAATAGCAATTACCCTGACTCACCTAGGCTATATCAAGAGACTGCCAGCTGATACATACAAGAGCCAAAAGAGGGGTGGAAGAGGTATATCAGCCTTGACTACTAGGGAAGAGGACTTTGTCACTGACCTAATATCAACAACTACCCACTCATTGATGCTATTCTTTACCAATAGGGGTAGGGTCTACAAGTTAAATGCCTACGAGGTTCCAGAAGGCAAGAGGACATCAAAGGGAACAGCTATAGTCAACTTACTACAGCTAAACCCAGGAGAAAAGATTGCCAGAACTATTTCATTTAACACAGAAAGTCAGGAAAATGATGACTTGAAGTACCTACTATTTGCAACAAAGAGTGGTATAGTAAAGAAAACACCTATTTCGGACTTCAAGAATATCAACAAGTCAGGCCTAATAGCCATAAACCTAAAGGATGGAGATGAACTGATAGGAGTAGACAGGACTAATGGAGATGAGGATGTAATCCTAGTCACTGAAAATGGTATGTCAATCAGGTTCAACGAAAATGACGTAAGGTCTATGGGTAGGACTGCAACAGGAGTCAAGGGTATCACCCTATCAAAGGGAGACAGGGTAGTATCTATGGACTTAATAGGTAATGGAAGTGACCTATTAGTTGTCAGTGAAAAGGGCTTCGGTAAGAGGACTGAAATAGAAGAATACAGACCACAGATTAGGGCTGGTAAGGGGATAAAGACATATAATATCAACTCTAAGACTGGTAAATTGGTCGGAGCAACCCTAGTAGATGAAGATGATGAGATGATGATGATCAACTCTGATGGAGTATTGATTAGGATCAGGGTAAATGAGATATCTATCTTCGGAAGAGTAACTAGCGGTGTCAAACTTATGAAGACTGATGAAGAAGTCGAAGTGGTCTCAATAGCCAAATTAAAGGGTGAGGAAGAAGACTAATAATCAAATGTACAATTGAGTATTTTAAGGAGGATTTTATGTCATTAAATATAAAATCAAATTATGGAAATGATTCAAAAGAATGGGTAGTTTCTCTAAAAGGTGAGTTGGACCTTTCATATGCAAACGACCTCAAGGCAGAACTATACAAAGCTGTAGATGAAAATTTCTCAGATGTAGTTATTGATATGTCTAATCTGGAATACATCGACTCTACAGGTATAGGTGTATTAGTAGGACTAATGAAGAAATTAAGAACTGGAGGCAAGGATATAAAGATATCTAATGCCAAGGATAATGTAAAAAAAATTTTTAAGATTACTGGTCTAGACCAAATCATAAGTATGGAGGGATAAATTTGGTGTACGATTTAATAAGCATGAATATGTCTGTCAATCCTGATTTTATATCTGTAATCAGACTAACCTTATCAGGAATAGCCGGCAAGATAGGTTTTTCACTTGATGACATAGAAGATATGAAGGTTTGTATATCAGAAGCTTGTACAAATGCCATTAAACATAGCAATAGAGACGAGTTTCAAGTAAAATTTTATATATATCCTGACAAATTGACGATAGAGGTTTCTGATGATGGTATAGGATATGATGTTGATTCATTGGAATCACCAGACTTAAAAAATCCAAAAACAAGTGGCTTAGGTATATTTATTATAAAGACCCTAATGGATGAAGTTGATATAAGGTCTTGTGATAATTGTGGAACTGTAATTAAGATGACAAAATTGGTTGGAGTTGAGGAATAAATGAATTTGGTCGCAGAAAAAAAATATGAAGAAATGGACGTCAAAGAACTTTTCAAAATTTTTTCTGATGATAAGACTAATGCTGCGATTAGAAACATACTTATAGAAAAACATCTATACTTGGCAAAGATACTGTCAAGAAAATACATGAATAAGGGTGTAGACTATGAAGATTTATATCAAGTGGCATCTCTAGCTCTTATCTATGCAATTGATAGATATGATATTTCTAAGGGATTTGAATTTTCAAGTTTCGCAACACCGACTATAGTTGGGGAGATCAAGAAATATTTTAGAGATAAGGTATGGACACTCAGAGTTCCTAGAAGAATACAGGAACTGAACAAGAAGATCAGCAATGCCAAGGTATACCTAGAGCAGGAGCTGAAGAGGAGTCCGACACCTTCGGAAATTGCTAGACATCTAGAAATAACTGAAGAAGAAGTTTTGGAAGCTATGGAAGCGTCATATGGCTACCAGCCAGTATCATTGGATACACCTAGCAACGATGACTCAGAGGACAAGGACATGACTCTGGGCGATAGGGTTGGTGCAGAGGAGAAGAACTTCAGAAAAATAGAAGAAATGGACTTTTTGAATCGTTTTATGGAAACCCTAAACGAGCTAGAGGTTCAGATTATACGTGGTAGATTCTTTGACAACAAGACCCAGTCAGTAATTGCCGAGGAGATAGGTATATCACAGATGACTGTATCAAGGTTGGAGAAAAAGATAATAGAAAAATTAAAGAAAGAATATAATAAGGCAGTTTAAGCTAGCAAGTGGATAGACTAGTTAGATATTTTCATATGGGTAAAGACAGTTATAGTATGCTTGTCTTTACCCATTTTTGCATAAAAATGGAGGTTGGTAAAATGTCGAGATTAAGAGATATGATAGATGAGCGAGGCTTGGATATAGGTTTGTTAGGAGCTGCCTTAAATATTAGTGACAGTGAAATGATGGACATAGTGGATGCTGATGATTTGAGTCTTTTGGATGATATACTAGTTGGAGAATTAGCAAGGGTACTCGATGTAGATATTGATGAATAGTAGATGTATTTTAGATTAAAATATAGGACCTCTTAAGGGTATAGAATATAATATAGATATAAAGATATGCCAATAAGAGGTGAAAAATATATAAGGAGGTAGCTCTATGGGAGAAACAATAGAAAAACAGACCACTATTTTTGGCAAATATATGGACCTCTTTATGGTAAAATTACCGTCCATAATATTCGCTGCAATAGTGGTAATAATAGGTATAATAATAGCCAAGCTGGTAAAAAGAATCCTAAATAGGCTCTTGAGCAAGTACAAGTCCAGTGTAGGTATAGTGACCTTTATGATAAATTTTGTACAGGTTACCATTATAATAATAGCCTTTATGCAGGCCCAATCTATAATGGGTGTAAATACAGCATCCTTTGCAGCAGTGCTAGGAGCCGCTGGTTTCAGTATAGGTTTGGCCTTTAAGGAAGTTTTATCAAATTTGGGTTCATGCCTGATAATACTCTTCTTCAAGCCCTTTGAGATTGGAGACTACATAAACTGTGAAGGGAATGAGGGCAATGTAGTGGAAATACAGATGTTTTCAACTACACTAAAGACCACTGACAACAAGTTGATCATCCTGCCAAACTTTCAGGTGACATCCAATCCTGTAATCAACTATACGGCTCAAAACAAGAGGAGGATAGACTTCGTATTCAATGTGGAATACGACACAAATGTAAAGGTCTTGTATGAGATATCAAATAGGCTATTTGAGAATGAAACAAGGGTACTATCATCACCTAAACCATTGATTGGTGTAGATTCGATGAATAATAACATTATAAGGTTTATAGCCAAGCCATGGGTCAAGACAGATGATTATTGGGACGTCTACTACAAGCTGATGGAAGAATTCAAGCACGAGTTTGACCAACATGGGATCAAGTTTTCTAGGGTCAATGCAGTACAGCCACCAAGTTAATATTTTGAATAAGAACTATAAGAAAGTTTTAACTATAACTATATTGAACGAGGGGGTAAGTAATGTCAGGAGTAATTGATCTTGTCACGGGTGTATTTGAGGCCGGCAAGACATCATTTATAAAAAAATTAATAGAACATGAAGCTATAAAAAAATATAAAAATATATTAATAATAAACACCGAATTTGGACTAGAGTCCTACAAGGACCTAAGCATAGACAGTGTGGACATAAACTGTATAGATATACTCAAAGAAGATGAATTTAATCAGGATATGATAAATAGTGAAATTGAGAGACTAAATCCAGACTATATACTGATAGAATACAATGGTATGTGGGACCTTGAAAAGGTCTTGTCTATAAAGTTTTCAAGAGGATATTATATCAAAAACCTAATAGATGTGGTGGACTACAAGACCTTTGATATATACATCAAGAATATGGAAGCAATCATGGTTGGCAAGATATCTAATTGCGATATCCTGGTCATGACAAAGAGCCAAGACTATGAATTAGAAGATATGAACCTTAAATACAAGGCCATTAAACATATCAATCGTGCCTGTGATTTTCACCTTGACCATGAATTGTTCTTAGACGATGAGGCAGATATTATATCAGACTCCATGTCTAGGTCGGATATGGAGATAGTGAAGTTTGGTCTTGCCTTCGTTATTTTGAATATGATAATTATAGGGGCCAAGTTTTTGGCTCCAGATTTTTACAATGGAAAAATGCAGAGGATATTGGGAATTTTTCTGAGTTTGGTGATTCAGATATTACCATTTCTGCTCATTGGGGCCATTTTGTCCAGCCTTATACAGGTATTTGTATCTCCAAATAGGTTTAATAAGATATTTGAGAAGACTAGTATCAAGTCCTTGTTTGTAGCCTTGTTTGCAGGTATATTTTTCCCTGTATGCGACTGTGCCATGGTGCCTGTAGCTACTTCAATTATCAAGAAGGGCTACTCTTATCCGGTGGCCATAACATTTTTATTGGCATCGCCGGCAGTCAACCCCATAGTTATCCTATCTACCTACTATGCCTTTCCGAATATGCCGAGGGTTATCATGTATAGGATAGGATTTGGACTCTTGCTTGCCATGGTGATAGGTATGCTACTAATGCTAATAGAAAAGAGAAATAAGGTTAGTATAGTCAAGGACCATATAGACAAGTATTCTATCAGTGATAGTGCTATTTACAAGTTCAGGTCCAATGGAAGGATGAAATATTTGGAGGCCATAGTAGTTCATACTAGGAAGGAGCTATTCAAGGTTGGTTTTTATGTGATTATCGGAGCCTTTATATCTGCAGTCCTTCAGGTACTTATATCTAAGGATGTATTTATGGGTATGAATAAGATAAATGCTGTAGCCCTTATTGCTATGCTAGTAGCAGCCTTCTTTATATCGGTCTGCTCTACATCAAATGCCTTTATAGCTAGGACCTTCTACAATGTCATGCCTGCCAATGCAATCTTGGCCTTTATAGTTATGGGGCCTATGCTGGATATTACCAACCTATCAGTCATGTTTGGTACATTTAAAAATAAGTTCATGGCCTATATGATAATGGGGCTAGTCTATATAGCCTTTTTAGTATTTGCCTTGTTGGGAGGAGGTTTTAAGCTTGTTTAATAAATTGAATTTTCAGGTCTTGATAGAACTCCTAATAGAATTATTTGTGGCAGTGGCTCTAGCCGTCAACCTCTACACAGGCAGGATAAATAGCTTTGTACATCCAAAGTTCAACCTAATATTGATCTTTAGTGTGGTGGTTCTGCTAGTAATGGCAGGTATATCATCTATGTCCCTATTTAGGCCTAGGCATATGAATATGTTGGCCAGGTATTTTGTGATATTTATACCTATTATGGTAATGTTTTATATAAATACAGATAGCTTTAGCTCAATAGGAGACACAGGTTCATCTGACCAAGTCTTGTCAGGACCACCACCATCACAAAATCTACAGGTAGTCAAGGAAACTGTCTACAAGAGGGAGGCAGGCAAGTCCTATATAGATATTGATGATGATATGTATCTCAAGTGGTACTACGATTGTACCTTTGCCTGGGATAGGTACAAGGATGACCAGTTCAAGTTTTTGGCCAGGGTATTCAAGGACCCAAGTCAAAAAAATCAATTTGTAGTTCTGGGAAGAATGGGAATGATATGTTGCATGGCAGATATGCAGCCATGTGGCTTTATATATAATGGCAAGGGCTATGATAAACTAAAGGATGGCCAGTGGTACTATGTGACTGGAAGTATTGCAGAAAACAAGAAGTATACCTACAACTACGAACAGCTTCCACAGGTCACAAACATATCCTTGAAGGAGGCTAGAAGGCCTACAGATGAGTATGTATACATAAAATAAATTAGGTCAACTTGACATGTCTAGAAGGTCTTGTTTAGTTGAAGAAAATCATATTTAGTGGTATGATGTAAATGGAGACTTTTACATATTTTTATATATGTAAGATGAATTTAATTATAGAGTAGAGGAGAGTTGGATGACTTTTAATAAAAATAGAAAAAATTTCAAAAAAATTATAATTTTATCTGTATTTTCAATGATTTTGTCTAGTGGATCTCTTTTCCAGGTCAGTGCTGACCAGGTGGATTCTCCTAGTATAGAATATATAAATACTAGTCAATATACTAGTACAGAAGCCAGTGATTCAAGGATAAATTCTAGTAGCAGTGAGGTAGAGAATATTAGCGTAAGACCGTTTGAATTTGCGGCTACTCAGATAAGGTCCTATTCAAAGAGGGATGGGGAAAATGTTAGTAAGTTTGACCCTAGAGAGCATGGCTATATGACTGGTGTTAGAGACCAGGAGAGTCTAGGTATATGCTGGACTTTTGCAGGTAATGCCAGCCTAGAGACCTTCTTGAAGTTAAAGGGCTATGGGGACTTTGACCTGTCTGAAGAACACATGAGGTGGTGGGCCAAGGATAGTGTATATGGGTGGAATATAGGTGATACCAAGGGTTCTACCAATGAAACATCTATAGGATACTTCACATCTTGGTTGGGTCCCAAGCTAGAAAAAGACATTCCCTACAATGGTAGGCTTACCAGAGAAAATGGGGCCAAGAAGCCTGCTAATTATGATTCTGCCAGCAAGATACCATACAATGTAACTGGTGTCATAAATGTAGCTGCTGATAGGACTTCTGTAAAGAATGCCATATCCAAGTATGGGGCAGTTATGTCAGGCTACTACGACAATAAAAAGTACCTAAGTGGTGATTCAAATTCATATTATTTAAATGAAAAATTAGGTCAGAACCATGCTATCACAATAGTTGGTTGGGATGATGATTATCCTGTAGAGAAATTTGATGGGGCAGCCAAGCCATCATCAAAGGGTGCCTGGTTGGTCAAGAATAGCTGGGGCAAGTACAATTCTGAGCAGGGCTATATGTGGATATCATATGAAGATAGAAATATATTGTCATATACGGATAATTATTCAATAGCAGAGGTCAGGCCAGACCAAGGTCAGAAGTTATACCAGCATGAATACTCTATGACGGCTTCACTGGCAGACAACACTCTGACTACAGCCAATGTATTTGATTTTGGCAAGCATGAAGCCCTACAGGGTGTTATGTTTGCATCTGATAGTATAGGTGCCAAGTATGAGATCTACCTAATACCAATAAATGGAAATGAGGCTATAAACTACAAGAATAGGATCTTCCTAAAGTCTGGAACAGTGCCTTATTCAGGCTATATAACTGAGGATATCAGCAATTTCCCACTAGCAACAGGCAAGGGAGCTATAGTTGTCAGGATAGATAACAGGGCCAACAAGAGGAAGTCCAAGATAGCTATGGAGATGAATGTCAAGGGCTATGATATGTTCAAGGCCAAGGCAAATATAGGTCAGTCATATGTCTTGAGAGGGGGAAATTTTATAGACCTCAACAAGATGTCTGGATACGCACCTGCCAACCTAGTAATAAAGGGTATTACAAAATCCTACCAGGGTGGTAAGTCACTGGCTGGTGTCAACAGGTATGATACAGCTGTCAGGGTTTCAAGTGACGGTTGGAAAGAATCAGAAACTGCATTTTTAGTAAATGGTAAGGCTATAGCAGATGCATTGACAGCTACACCATTGGCAAGGCTAAAGTCAGCCCCTATTTTACTTACTGAAAAGGACAAATTAAACGACCTTACTGGCAAGGAAATAGATAGGCTGAAGGCAAAAAATATAATTATAATAGGTGGTAAGGACTCTATATCAAAAGACCTAGAGGACAAGATAGTAGCTTCTGGCAAGAAGGTTGAGAGAATATCAGGAAATGATAGGAAGGATACAAGCAAGAAGATAGCTGAAGAGGTCTTGAAAATAAAGAAGGTAGACACTATTTCCCTAGTAAATGGCTACAAGGGACTAGCAGACGCTATCAGTTTCTCACCTGTTGCAGGAGAGAGGACTATCCCTATAATATTGACAGACAACAAGGGCTTGTACTCTATACCAGATGAGCTAAAGGATTCATCAAAGGTGACTAAGTCATACATAATAGGTGGTGTGGAGTCAGTTCCAAGGAGTGTGGCATCTACCCTAATTTCACCAGAGAGGGTCAGTGGCATCAATAGAAGTGATACAAATGCCCAGATAATAGAAAAATTCTACCCATCAGACAAGCTGGACTATGTATTTGTATCAAAGAACGGTCAGAAAAATCCAGATGAGCTGATAGATGGTTTGGCAGTTGGCGCATATGCAGCCAAGGTGTCATCACCAATCGTTCTAGCAAATGGAAGATTGTCAGAAAAACAGGTCAAGGCCCTAGAAACAAAGAAAATAGCCAATATTACACAGGTAGGTCAGGGTCCTAATAGTATGGCAGTGACTGAATTATTGATCATGCAGGCTGGTAGTCATGCAGGTATGGATATAAACGGTGTAAACAAGGCCGATGACAAGATGAATGTTGGCGTTCAGGCTGATACCAAGCTGACTGAAAATATCCAGCTAGACAGCAATAAAATTGACAGTCTACAGGTTGATAGCAAGAAGGTAGAAACAGTCAACCCAAATAACACCAATAAATAAACAAAGATAAAAAGTATGTGTTGGAGGTGCTCTAATGAAAATATACAATACAATGACTAGAAAGAAAGAGGAATTTATACCTCTAGAAGAGGGCAAGGTAAAGATGTATGTCTGCGGACCTACTGTATACAACTTTATCCACCTAGGAAACGCAAGACCATTTACAGTATTTGATACCCTAAGAAGGTACTTTGAATATAGGGGCTATGAGGTTACCTACATACAGAACTTCACAGATGTAGACGACAAGATAATCAAGAGGAGTCACGAAGAGGGAATATCTCCAGAGAAAGTGGCTGAAAAATATATCAAGGAATACTTTGTAGACTGTGATGGTCTAGGTATCAAGAGGGCTACAGTCCACCCACAGGTAACTGACAATATCAACTATATCATCGACTTTGTCCAGGACCTAATAGACAAGGGTTATGCCTATGAGGCAGGTGGAGATGTCCTATTTAGAACTAGAAAATTTGACGAATACGGAAAATTGTCCCACCAGAATATAGAAGAATTAGAACTAGGTGCCAGGATAGATGTAGATGATAAGAAGGAAGATCCACTAGATTTCGTTCTTTGGAAGGCTAAAAAAGAAGGAGAGCCAGGTTGGAAATCACCATGGGGTGAAGGTAGACCGGGTTGGCATATAGAGTGTTCAGTAATGTCTAACAGGTATTTGGGTAATACAATAGATATACACGCAGGTGGTCAGGACCTACAGTTCCCTCACCACGAAAATGAAATAGCCCAGAGTGAGTGTAGAAATGGCCATGAATTTGCAAGGTATTGGATGCACAATGGCTATATAAATGTAGATGGAGAAAAGATGTCCAAGTCTCTAGGTAATTTCTTTACAGTAAGGGACATATCAAAGCAGTATGACCTAGGCTTGGTAAGGTTCTTCCTATTGGCAACACAGTATAGAAATCCAGTGAACTTCTCAGATACAGTCCTAGAACAGGCCAAGGCAGGTCTAGAGAGGTTGACAAATGCTAGGGATAATGCAGAATTTATCCTAGGAAATCTAGCCGACTCTAAGCTAAGTGATGAAGAAAAGGACCTAGCAGCTAGCCTTGTTAGATATAGGGAAAGATTTATAGAGGCCATGGATGACGACCTAAATACAGCAGACGCCATCAGCGTTATATTCGAGCTTGCCAAGTTTATGAATACTAATGTATCAGACAAGTCATCAAAGGAATTTGTCCAGATGAATCTTGACATGTTCAATGAACTAACAGGCGTTTTAAATATAGCCAAGAAGGCTACAGACGTAGATGATAAGCTAAGTCAGAAGGTTGAAGAAATGATAGCCAAGAGGGCCCAGGCTAAGAAGGACAAGGACTTTGCTTTAGCTGACCAGATAAGAGATGAGCTAACAGCAATGGGAATAGCTATAGAAGATACTAGACAGGGTGTAAAATGGAAGAGAATGTAGACCTAAGGCTTAAGTTGAGCCAGGATGAGTTGGTGAGAATATCCCCTCTTACCCTGGCCTACCTAGGTGATACAGTATATGAATCCTATATAAGAGAGTACCTAATTAAAAAAAATATCTTTTTTAAGATTAATAATTTACACAAATTGGCTATAAGATATGTGAAGGCAGGTTCCCAGGCAAGGGCCATCAAAGGAATAGAAGACCTGCTGGCTCCAGATGAATTAAGTGTATTTAAGAGGGCTAGAAACCACAAAAAAGCAACTAGTGCAAAAAATGCCAGCATGATTGACTACAAGCATTCTACTGGTTTTGAGGCACTTGTAGGTTATCTCTACCTAAAGGGAGACAAGGACAGGCTAGACTATATTATAGCCCAGTCTATAAGGGTAATAGAGTCAGAACCAGGTCCGGCTCACAAGTTTAGGTAAAATATTAAAATTAGTCAAGATATGTGGGTAGATTTATAAGTATAAAAATATAAAAAATAAGAAGATCAATAACAATCATAACAATCATAACAACGATAATAATAACAAGGTGGTGAACTGTTTGGCAATAATAGAGGGTAGAAATCCCATAATAGAGGCCCTAAAAAATAATAGGCCTATAGAAAAAATAATGGTAAATAAGGCTTCAAAGGAAGGTTCTATCAAGAAAATTCTTGCAATGGCCAGGGATAATAAGGTCATAATACAAGAAGTAGATAGGCACAAGTTGGATGAAATGTCAGAGAGTCATGCCCACCAAGGGGTAATAGCTATAACTAGTGATTATAGGTATTACGACCTAGACGAAATATTGGAAATACCAAAGGAGAGAGGGGAAGATCCCTTCTTCATAATACTAGACGGTATTACAGACCCACACAATTTAGGCTCAATTATTAGGACGGCTGATGCTGTTGGAGCCCATGCCATAATAATACCAAAGAGGAGGAGTGTCCAGATAACTCCTATAGTTGCCAAGGCTTCTGCAGGTGCTGTAGAATATGTGCCTGTTTGCAAGGTGACAAATATCGTCAACACTATCAAGACCTTAAAGGAGAATGGTCTATGGATTGCAGCTGTAGATATGGATGGACAGACCTTCTATCAGCAAAATTTAGCTGGACCACTTGGTTTGGTAGTTGGTAGTGAAGGAGAGGGCATATCTAGACTGGTAAAGCAGAACTGTGACTTCACAGTTAGCATGCCTATGTCCGGTAATGTCACATCCCTAAATGCTTCCGTAGCAGGTGGCATATTATTGTACGAGGTATATAGGCAGAGAAATGCAAGCAAGTAAATATATAAGCAAGACCTTTTTGGTAGTTGACGGATACAATATAATAAATGCCTGGCCCAGGCTGAAAAAGACTTCAGATGATGACCTAGAGCTTGCTAGGGATATGTTGGTAGAAATTATACATGAGTACTCAAAGATAAAAGGCTACGAGGCCTATGTGGTCTTTGATGCCTATAATGTAAAGAGTACTGAGGAAAAATACGAGGACCACCATGGTGTGACCGTCGTATATACCAAGGAAAATCAAACAGCAGATACCTATATAGAAAAGTTTATATCAGGTATGTCCAAGTATGACCAGGTATATGTGGCTACGAGTGACTATGCAGAGCAACAGATAGTCTTGGGCAAGGGATGCTCCAGGGTGCCTGCCAGGGAACTGATTGAAGAATTAAATAGGTACAAGGACTCTTTGAGAAAGACCAGCAAGTCCAAGTCCAACAAGTTTAATTCTATGAACAGGTTAGAAAATAAGATTGACAGCGACATATATGAAAAGTTGGAAAAGATAAGGCGTAAGAAAATATAGATAAAAGGGTGGTTTAGAATGCTAGAAGTGAGTAAACAAGAACAATTGAATAGCAATTTGGAAGCTAAAGACGAAATTGAAATTATCAATATGGCAAAGCTTGGCGACTCACAGGCTATAGAGCACATAATCGACAAGTATAGTGTCCTAGTAAAGGCCAAGGCTAAAACATATTTTTTGGTGGGGGCCGACAAGGAAGATATAATTCAGGAGGGACTAATAGGTTTATACAAGGCTATTAGGGACTATGACCAGGGTCATACCTGCTCATTTAAGCACTTTGCAGATATATGTATTACTAGGCAGATAATAACAGCTATAAAGACTGCGACTAGACAAAAACATATACCTCTAAATTCTTATATATCTCTGAATAAGCCTATATTTGAAGATGAATCTGAGAGAAGCCTCTTCGATATGATTACTAGTAATTTTGAGTCTGATCCGGAGAAGATGACTATACTCAAGGAAGAATATGAGTATATGGAGCAGAAGATGGCAGAAGTTTTGAGTCCATTTGAAGAACAGGTATTGGGTCAGTATTTGGAAGGTAAGAGCTATAAGGAAATATCTGTAGAGTTGAAGAAGGATTCTAAATCTATAGATAATGCTATACAGAGGATTAAAAAGAAGATAGAGAAGTTTATAGAAAGTAATGAGCTCCCGGCTTTACCCTAGGAGCTCTTTTTTTTCTCTCACCAACGCTAAATATTATACAACCTAACAAATAAATCAACAGTAAACATACAGTTACCTGTATCAATATTCATATACCCATTACTTTTTTCTACTTGCTCACGTACGTTTTCAAGCCCAATTCCATGGTAGGCTTTTTCTTCCTTTCTGCTAACAAATCCTTTATTGTCTTTTATTACTAGACCATCAAATGTATTTACTATTTTTATAAGCAAATTACTATCTTTATATGATATAAAGACTTTTATATATCTATTATCTTTAATTGATTTTACTCCTTCAATAGCATTATCCAGCAAATTCCCTAAAATGGTTATAACTTCAAACTCAGGAAGTTTAATTCCTTCTGGTATTTTTACATCATATTTTAAATCTATACCTTGATTTTTTATTTCTTCAAATTTTACATTTAATATACCATCAATTAGGTAGTTACCAGTATTTATGTATACTTTTTCACCCTCTATTTTTCCTAGAATATCATTTGTATAAGTAATAATATCTTTACTCATATTATTTTCAGCCATATTTTTTATAGCATACATATGATTTTTCATATCATGCTTTATTTTTCTTGTATTATTAATATGATTTCTATCAGCTTCTATTTGCTTTTTATAATATTCGCTTTGTTTAATAAGAATTTTTTGTCTAGCATTTTCTGTCATTACATTTACTATTTTATTAAAAATATATATTAGTATAATACAAATAATAAAAATTAAAACCATGTTAATAAAAATAAACTTATAATTATTACGATCAACAACTAAAAGCATATTTATAGTGACCACCATAGATATTACTGCTGTTAAGGCTATTGGCAATGAGAATATTAATGGTATGTTTTTTTCAATTCTTATTTTATAAAAATTAATAACTATTAATACAAATAAGTATCTTATCATATTTACAATAAATACCACATATATATCAAAAAAATTATTTTTTTGGAGTATATTTTCATTAACTACATTTATAAATATCATAGATAATAATACATCTGATATCAATAAGAAGAAAATAATCAAAATTGTAACAAGAGCTTTTCTTTTAAAGGTATCATCATATATCAAGCTCAACAATAACAATATAAATATGAAATTTGCTACAATTGTTAATAATGGTATATTAAATTTTAAATATACTGCAACTACAGCAATATTAAAGATAGCATATAAAATTTTTTCATAAACAGAATTAATTTTTTTATTAGTAAAGAATACATTTATTATCTTATATACAGTCAAAGTATAGATAACTTCTAATAACATAAAAATACAATCATAACTTGTAAGCATTATTACCCCCTCCGATATGCCATATATTTTCGCATTGTTTCGTCTACATACTTTCTGCCAATATTTATTATAAGTCCATTTTTTAACTCTATTTTGCTAGCAGATATCTTAACAATGAACTTAAGATTTACAATATATGATTTATGAGGGTTAACAAAATTTCTGGTAATAAATTTTTCTTTTTCATCTCCAATTTTTCCATTAAATACATCGTACATTTCTCCATTTTTAATTATTTTTATGTGACGTCCCTCTGATTCAAGATACATTATTTCGTCATAAGGTATTGAACATATCGTCTTATTTTTCTTATATTTATAGACTTCGTCTTTCTTTCCTGTTATTTTTATAAACTTTTTTATGATAGAGTTCAATTTATCAATATCTATAGGCTTTTCTAAGAAATCAAAAGGATTTGTTTTAAATAACTGTCTATCGTAAGAGTCCTTAGAGGAAAAATATACTATTTCTGTTTTGTAATTTTCTAGGGTATCCCTTATATATTCACCTACACTTATACCGTTCATTTTTACAAGCTCTATATCTAAAAATAAAAGATCGACTTCCTCTTTTTTTATAAATTCAATAAGATCTTCACCCGTATAGAACTTTTTAATTTCTATTTCTATATCATTTATAAACTCATACTTCAATATATATTTTTCTAGCTCTAAGCAAAATCTTTTTTCATCATCACAAATTGCTATTCTTATCATTTGTTGTTTGTCATCCTCCAATATAACTTTGTATAAGACTAACCTTATTATATACTTTTTAAATACCAATTACAAACATATGAAAATGACAGTGTCAAGTTTTTATGGACTTTTTTATTACAACTAACTCCCTAAAATATT
>NZ_JRNB01000057.1 GCF_000758885.1 Peptostreptococcus sp. MV1
TTATCACCAACGTTATTTGACATAGAACCAAAATAAGAGGTCATAAATCCGTATAATTACGAATATATGACCTCATTTTTGTATATATTTATCTGCTAGGAAAGCTAGAAAACTTACAATTAATAATATTGGCAGACTTTACCCATTCTTGGTCTAATAGCTTTAGGAACTCATCCCTAGTTAGGCCAATAGTAAAGAGGTTGGTCTTTAGGTCATCTTCCTTTGCTATATCACTCTTGTATATATCAAACTGGTCTGGGATAGGTCTACCTTTTTCATCTTTGGACTTTTCCTGAGTCCAATCGTATACCGTTCCAAAGCTAAAGGAATTTTCACTGTCGCCAGGTCCAGTAGTATGAAGGTCCTTGAAGGCTAAAAATATATCCCTGTTCTTGTCGATTAAGTCTAGGTTGGACATATAGACCTTTTTTAATTTTTTTCTTAGCTGGTCCCTGTCTAGCTTGCCTATATCATCGAACAAGTAGTCTGGATTTCCATTGGTGTAGTATAGACCAGTTTCCTTGTCCTTGAGTCTTTTCCTATTTAGCTGGTAGTAGGCCTGGCTATTTATGCCAAGTTCTATATAGTGGTTCTTTGGATGGCCATCCTTGAGGTCAATGTTTTGACCTGGCTTGGTATCTAGTATCATCTTGTGGCTGGCTGGGTCCACTACACGTATCCAAAATGGCAGGGCATCCCAGTTCTTGTCAAAGTCCTTTAACAAGTCGGCTATGGACACTAGGTCCTTGCTGGCTACAGAGGCAAATATACAGGATGATTCAGGTAGCTTTTTAATTTCAGAAATTATTGTAGCCTTGTCCCTAAAGGCTCCATAAAGGTCGGCTGAAATGACACTGGCTGGCTTACTATAGTCAATACTCCTATGCCCCCTCTTGTAGTCAATTTCCTCATCAATATCTCCTGCTGAATTTAAAAAATCATATGTGTTGGCAGTATCTATGTAGAACTTGTAGTGGCCGAACTGCTTGTCTACAACATAGACATTATTTACTAATTTTTTTGGGTCGCTAGTCGCATAGAAGGAGTAGACAAGGTTGTTGAGGTCGCTGTATTGGCTATGATAGTTATCCACCATCTGGTGGTCAAGTGAATCTAGGTACCTTTGCTTGAGCCTATCCCAAATGGGCTCGTTTTTGGCCTCACTGGTATACATACCGTAGAAGTCAGGGTAGAAGGCCTTGACTAGGGGATTGATAACAAAGACCAAGCCAACTACAAGGATAGCCGTCTTTAAAAGGACAGAGCGGGTAGTGCGGGCTATCCTTTTTTTTATTTCTCGGTCAATGAGCTTTTCCATGCTTGCCTCTAGGTCTAGGGCAGAGGAACCCTCCTCAAATATATCTTCAAATTTTTCTATGGACTGGTCTACAATCTTGTCTAGAGATTTGTCTATAGACTTTTCTCTTTCTGTATTTTTAGGATTTTCTTTATCTATTTTTTTCATATTAGTCACCCCATTTTCTTTCAATAATAATTTGTTTTAGCCTTTGTCTGGCTCTTGACCTTATCTTTCTGACATTGGAAGGGCTGGTAGCCATAATATCGGCAATCTCCTCATCCTTGAGTTGCATATATATGCTGTACATGAGGACTAGCCTGTACCTCTTGGGCAGGAGGGTGATAGCATGGGCAACCTCCCGCATAGTTTCCTCCTTGATTAGAAGGTCTAAGGGGTTGTCTGGACCCGATAGACGTTGAAATATTATTTCTGGATCATCAACATATCGGGATTTAGACCTGATATGGTTGATAAACTCGTTTTTTAGGACCTTGGACAACCAAAACTTGAGACTGCCACCCTCCCTATAGGAGAGGTAGGCCTTGGTGAAAGTTGCCTGGACCAAGGACTGGGCTAGTTGGTAGTCGCCACATAGGGAAAGGGCATATACGAGCAGGTTTTTATGGTATTTTTTGTATATCTCTTCAAAGTCCTTGTTCTTCATATATACCTCCTGGAAGACTTTTAGCTAGGATCCTACTTGGCCAAACCCTTCGACTTGTAGCCCGATTATGGTAGGGCTATAGAATATTCTTTCAAGTAAATTTAGTTTATATTAATATAACACAGGAAGAAGGGATTTGTGACACCTATAGAAAAAATATTAAATTTTATGTATGCTTGTGCAGAAAATTTAATATTTTTTTGTGAAAAGTTTGAAAAAACCTAAAAATAGTTAATAAAGACCCAAATATAGTGAATGTTATTTTCAAAAGAGATGTGTTATACTGTAGATAAGTGATAAAAAATATCAAAAGAAATATAAAATCTGAAAATAATAGGGACATATATTTGGTTATGAAATAGGAATACGTATGACTAAAAAGGCAATATGGCCTTTTAGATATAATAATTTTTAAGGAGGTATTAAAATGACTTTAAAAAAGAAATTAACAAGTGTACTAGCTTCAGCAGTTTTGGTGGGTGCTATGGCAGCTCCGAGTTTAGCAGTCGTTAAAGATCCAAATCTCGACAACGTAAATGTAAAGGTTTGGAAAAACATTCTGACTGGAGAAAAATTCTCTGGCATGGGAAAGCACGCTGAAAAGTGCTTTGAAGATGGAATAGGACTTGTTAAAGGAACTAGTAAAATTCGTAAGGCATATACAAAACCAATAACTGTTTTATTTATAACAGGAAGAATAGAAAGTTTATACTTAAATGGTGAAAAAGGAACTCTGGAACAAGGAACAGATAAAACATTTGTATTCCAAGATAAAGATGCAAGGACGACTGATGATGGTAGAAAGTATTTTGATGGTAAGGCAGTTATCAAGGTTATGAAAAATAGCGAAAAAGACTTAGATTTGGAAATAATCAGATAATGGTATTTTCAGGGGGGAGCAATCTCCCCTTGAAATTTATAAGGAATGCTTATGGAAAGAAAAAAATATAAAATATTTGCTATTTTACTATTGCTTATATTATCTGTGACTTTATATTTATTTAATATAGATAAAAATACGATCGCAAAGACTCAAAGCTACAAAATTTCAACGGAAGATGTGTCAGATTACATTAAAGTATCAAAGATGCAGTATGATGAGCTATTTGGTAGGGGAGAATGGAAGTCCATTTCTAACACAAACAAGAAAAAAGATGAATTAATATCTAATACTATTGACAACATACTAATTACCAAGATTCATACTAGTAGCAATGAAAAAGATAATATTGATCCAGGAGATGAGGATATTGATAAGTTTATAGGTAAAGAGGACACAGGAGAAACGAGAAGATTACTTAAAAAGTATGGTATTTCAGATAAGTTTTTTAGGTCATTTATAAGAGATAGCATGAATGATAATATATATAAAGAAAATTATAAAAAAAAGAATAGACTATCCAATCAAGAAATAAAAAATTATTATTTGGAACACAGGAAGAAGTATAGAGATAATTTTAAAAATATAAAGGATAAGGTAGCTAGTGACCTTGGAGATGAATGTTACGAAAAAAGTGAAAAATACCTATTGAACAAGGAAACAAAGAAAGTTTATAAGGAAAAGTATAAAGCTCTTTATAAAGATTTCGAATAGAGCTTTGAATGTATTAACAATTATAATATGAAGCTCATAATATCAATATAGAGAACATAATAACTAGAGAGGAGAATAATATGGAACGAGATTTTAAGAAATTTAGAAATAAGTTTTTGGCTCTTGCCCTATCTATTTCCATGCTACCAACATCAGGTCTGGTAGCATGGGCCGATGATGGAGAGCAAGTATCCAGCCAACCCCAAGAGGTAACACTACCAGGGACAGGAGATACATTAGAAAAGAAATTCCTTGTGTCGTCTGCACCATTTTTCAATTTAAAGGAAAAAAAGTATCACAGGAATCAGATTGTAAAGATAAGGACAATAGAGAGTTATTTAAATATAAGGACAATGTTTGGTGATCCCGATTCAACTCAGAATTATAGCGATTTAGGTGATTATAAGATGCTACAGGATGAGTTTATTATTGATTTCGAAAATGTGGAAGAAATGGATCCACTACGTATGAACTTGGCCATGTTGGGTGTCGATAATCCATCTTTGGGCTACAGAATTTTTAGTGGAGATTTACAGGGCAGAAGTATGAATATGAATATGCAACCAGACGATAGTGGGCATTTTACAATGAAAAATGAAGATTCTCATAACAACAAGGAAGTTTATGGTCCAAATCGTGTGGAAACATTTAATTTCTTAAGTGAAGAAGAGTCGGAAAATGTAATCTATACTGACATTGCAGCCAATAAAAAAATACCAGTCAGGCTAGTGGATATAGGTAGGAAACCAAAAGATATATCTACAGGTCTATCAGACTTTGATGATAATATTTTTTATGGAGAGATAGAGAAAAAAAATGGTAAATATGAATTAGATCTAAAACTTATAAAAAGCAAAGAAAGTAAAAATAGTAGAGGAAATAAAGAGAAATGGAGTTATTCATATAAAAGGGTAATGGGTAGCGGAGAGGAGGTCATAAACCTCGATCAGAATATAGAATACACATCATCTGATGATCTTGAGAAGGGTAAGTACCAATATTCTATAGCCAAAATTAATTTGGATAAATTAGGTGATAGCATAGAATTAAACGCAGAATCAGAAGATGTGTCAGCTAGTACAGTAAAACAAGCTAATAAAAAGTATAATTTGCTCTTAAAGATAGATCCTTCAAGTCTTGAAGATAAGGGGGTATTCAGCGATAAATTATACCTTAGTGGATGCCATTCTAGTGATGAACTCTTCAGTGGAGAATTATCAAATCCAACCAAGAATTTCTTATTAAATATAATTCCTCAGGGTGACAGCGGATTTGACATATATTTAAATAGAGAGTCAGGTTACAGCAAATACGACTCCCTTCTTTGCACTACTAACGGACAAGAACCAGGTGTATCTGACAAGGTAGATAGTGTTGATACTAGTAATTATCAAGATTATTTGAAGATAAAATTTGGGAATAAAAAAAATAGCGGCAACAACGTATATATAGATAACACCAACCTAAAAGATGGTGGTAATATAGTAATGAAATTCAGGTTAAAACACGGAGATAAACTTGGTGAACAAATATACACTTATAATTTGAAGTTGAAAAAAAAGCACCTTGATACCATAAATGATCTAGACTTTGATATAAATGAAAAAACTTACCCATCTGGTATTAGCTGGGTAGGGCAAAACAATATGAAAATAAAAGTTGAAGGAGAAGAAAAAGACCAGCTTTTATATTTGCAAAATGTATACTATGATACAAAAATTAAGACTGAAAGGGTCACAGACTTGGATGATAAGACAAAGGATTTTCTAAGAAATGAGAAAGTAGGAAGGTACCTTGCCATGGATGTGGGTCTAGTTGATAGAGATGGAAAGCCTGCAGACCTACCTAATGGATGGGACAATCACAATGATTATATTAATGGAATGAAAAAATACTTAGATGGTGGCATGGTTGCTTTTGCCGTTAATAATATAAAAGAAGCGGACCTAAAACCGGTTACTAATCTAGCTAAAAAGAATCTAAAGTTATTTATGGTCAAGGAAGATGGAAGTATCAAGGAACTCAATGATGTACACAAGGGAAGAATAGTAGTCGACAAGGGTGCCAAGAAGGTCAATATTGCCTTCAATTTTTCAAAACCAAAAGAGAGGATAATAATAGCCGAGCCAGATTCTATGGACACAGGGAATAAGCCGGAAGATCAGCCTAGTAATCCCGATAAACCAAAGAAAATGAGCGACTTGGAAAAAAAGATAAATAGGGCCAAAGATTTGGACCTAAGAGCAACTAAGACTGAGGAATCAATCAACGAGCTAGACAAAGCCATAAAGGTAGCTGAAGGTATATTGAATACTGGAACAGACCAACAAAAAAGAGAACAGGAAAATATACTAGATTCTTTAATAGCAAATATGGATAGCGATAAAACAAATATCAAGGATTTAAGCAAGTTGAAGAAATCTGAAGAATTGGCGGAAGGTATTTATGATGTGCTGATTGCAACTAGGCATTACGAAAGACCAAATGAAAATTCAATGTCTAATGAGGCAGTCAAGAAGAAGGCCAAGTTAATTGTTGATAAGGATGGAAATAGAAAATTAAGATTTAGTGTTAAGGGCATCCAGTATGGTGGTCAATATGGACACCTAACAAAGTTGTGGTTTTATGATACACTTAAGGACACTGTTGGACCATCTTTGTCTGATCCTAATTTAGGTAAGATGAATGATGCGAAAATTATAGGTAAATATTCTGATGCAGACTTAGAGGGACTTCCTAGGGAGTTTATTAAGACTGTTGAGATAGGAATAAATTCCTTTAAAGAAAATCCTAAGAGATATATCAGAGTTAAGGTAGACGCTATGGATGGTTTGAATAACTTCGACCCATATAATAATGACAGCATGGAACCAACACAACCAACTGTACTTTGTATTGATTACAGATATATAAAAAAGGATGCGACAAACAATCCAAATCCAGAGTCAGATAATACTAATAAAGAAAAGGAAGACAAGGAAGACAAAGATAAGGATGACAAGGAAGGTAAAGATAGTCTTAGCATTAAAAAAGCAAATAAGGACTTGTTGCAGTACAATATTGACTTAGCTAACCATCTAATAGCAGAAAATATGATTTCAGAAGATAGTATATCATATGTAAAGGGTGCTTTAAAAAATGCAAAAGATGTTCTTAAGAATAAGGATGCTAGTATAGATGACTATAAGACAGCTAATTCACTATTGAAGTTTGCACTTTTAAATGCTAAGAAGGGTGGAGTAAAACCAAACGAAGCAGATAAGAAAGAGATAGAAAAGGCAAAATCAGAAAGTAAAGAAATAATTACAGAAAAAGATATTAAGGATAGTAAGGTTTATGCGGTTCCAGTAAGAATGGATAAGACATATGACCAGATTCCATCAATGGGTAATGGGGCTATAAGTAAGATGGCTTATGTAAAGGTGAAAGATGGAAAGAGTGAGTATTATCTTACATTCTCAGGAATTAAGTTATACGGCAAAAAGGGTCACTTGTATGGATTAGGGGTATATGACAATGGAGTAAATTCATCTGTGAGTGAGGCTACTATTGACAAGGAAATTACCGAATCTGACTTGAATGGAGATCTCAGAAAATTCCCTAGAAGGTATAGATTTACAAGGAATAAGTCAAATGAAAACGAAATCTTTGTAAAGGTGAGTGTAGATGCTATGGATTCCATAGCTTGCAAGGGAGAAAGTGACTACAATAAATTAGTCAAAGGCTCTGGTAGTCAGAACGCAAGACTAGTATTTGATTGGTCAAAGGCCAAAAAGATAGAGAAAATAGAAGATTTGACAGATGATAAACAAGAAGATTCGATTAAAAATACTGACAGACTAGCCGGTGGCAACAGGTACGAAACATCTGCCCAAATCAGTCAGAAGTACTTCAAGTCTGCTGACACAGTAATCCTAGCCAGTGGCAAGAACAATGCAGATGCCCTAGTATCAGCATCATTTGCAAATGCCCACAAGGCACCTATCCTACTGACTAACCTAGATACTACTGATGCTAGCGTACTGAATGAAATATCTAGGCTAAAGGCCAAGAATATAATCATAGTTGGTGGTAGCTCATCAGTTGGCTACAAGGTAGAAGGTGACATGAGGACTAGGGGCTACAGTGTAAGGAGAATTGCTGGTGCCAACAGGTATGAAACTTCAGCCATGATAGCCCAGGAGGTCAAGAATATGACAGGAGCATCAAGGGCAATCTTGATTAATGGCTTCAAGGATGCGGATGCCTTGACAGTATCAGGCCTAGCTACTAGCCAGGGTCTACCGGTTATCATGACTAAGGCTGGAACTCTAGAAGATAATGCCAGGACTAAGCTAGCAGCTTGGAAGCTAGACCAGCTATATGTAGTTGGTGGTACTAACTCCATATCAGATTATGTGATGAATCAGGCAAAGGCAGCCAGCAAGAAGAGGATTGCAGGTCAGGACAGGTTCGAGACTGCTATAGCTATAGCTGATGAGTCTTATCCTAAGGCCAAGAAGGTCATGCTAGCCAATGGCTACAATGCCATAGATGCCCTATCAGCAGGTGCAGTTACTGCTAGGGAGAAAATGCCTATCCTATTAATCAACAAGGCCAAGGTGCCGGATAGTGTTAAGGAAAGGATAAATGGAAAGATAGGTCAGCTAATAGTGCTGGGTGGAGAAAATACTCTTTATTCTACTACAGTAGACTCACTTTCTTTAGCAAAGTAAACCAGACATATTATAGCAAATATAAATTAGACTTAGAGGGGGGCCAAGTGCTCCCCTCTATACTTGTATAGAATATGTATTTTATAGCCAATTGATTGATTTTAAGGCTCTTATAGGTTATAATATAAAATGTTGAATAATGCGATTTAACAAATATATTTTCCAAATGAGACGAGACTTTTGGACCTATATTTGATTGCTAATAATATATTTCGGAGGTTAAATTATGAAATTAGGTATAGTAGGCTTACCAAATGTAGGTAAGAGTACACTTTTTAATGCAATTACACAGGCAGGGGCTGAATCTGCCAACTATCCATTCTGTACGATAGACCCAAATGTGGGAGTGGTATCAGTTCCTGATGATAGATTGAACAAGCTAAAGGACCTTTACAATTCTAAGAAGGTTGTCCAGACAGCTATAGAGTTTGTTGATATTGCAGGTCTGGTCAAGGGGGCATCAAAGGGTGAGGGTCTTGGCAACAAGTTCCTTTCAAATATCAGAGAAGTAGATGCTATAGTTCACGTAGTTAGGTGTTTTGAGGATTCAAATGTAGTCCATGTGGATGGCTCTATCAACTCCTTGAGGGATATAGAGACTATAAATCTTGAGCTGATTTTCTCAGATATGGAAATATTGGACAGGAGAATCACAAAGACTACTAAGGCCCTAAAGGCTGACAAGACTCTACAGTCAGAGCTAGATATACTTAACCAGGTCAAGGCTACCCTAGAAGAGGGCAAGAGTATCAGGACTATGGACCTATCAGATGATGACTGGGCCTTTGTAAAGTCTCTAGACCTATTGAGTTCTAAGCCGGTAATCTATGTGTCAAATGTTTCTGAGGATGACTTGGCTGATGACGGGGCCAATAATGAAATGGTCAAGGCTGTAAGAGAATTTGCTGCTACTGAAAATTCAGAGGTGGTAGTAATATGCGCCCAGATAGAGGCAGAAATATCAGAACTAGAAACTGAAGAGGAAAAGTTGGAATTCTTGGAGACTCTAGGCCTATCACAGTCTGGTCTAGATAAGCTAATCAAGTCTTCCTACCACCTACTAGGCTTGATTTCCTTCCTTACTGCAGGTGAGCAGGAGGTAAGGGCATGGACTATCAAGGATGGCACTAAGGCTCCTCAGGCTGGTGGCAAGATACACTCAGATATTGAAAGAGGATTTATCAAGGCAGAGACTATAGCCTATGAGGCCTTAGTTGAGCATGGTACTATGGCTGCTGCCAAGGAAAAGGGCCTAGTAAGGCTTGAAGGTAAGGATTATATAGTCAAAGATGGAGATGTTATTCTGTTCAAGTTTAACGTATAAATAACTGAGGTGTAGATATGTTTGTGAAGTTTGAGTGTGAGAATTTAAAGAAAGCAATAATTGATAACTACAGGGAAAAGATAGATCCTGCCTTTGATGGTCAGGATGTCAGCCCTGATATGATGGAGAAATTTGACCTATTGGATATGAATGACTATGGTATTACTAGCCTAGAGGGTATCCAGTATGCCAAAAACCTTAGGCACCTGTATATGGCCAACAATGAGATAAGTAGCATTGAGCCATTGAGAGAGTGTGGTATGCTTGAAATTTTGGACTTTCAAAAAAATCAGGTGGAGGATATTTGGCCACTTGAGCTTTTGAGGAGGTTAGAATCTTTGAACATTGCCCACAACAAGATTACAGATGTTATGGCCTTGAATGATATTGCCAATATTGATAGTATAAATATATCTGGTAATACTATTGAAAATAGGCTGCCCCTACGTCATATCAGGTTTGTAAAGAAGTAAATCCTTGATAGATGGTGCCTGGGCACTGAGAAAGGAATAGTTATGACAAAGATGAATATAGTAGACCTTGGGGAAGGATTATCCCTTGGTCTAGTAAAGACAAAAAAGTTTAAATCGAATCTGATTTCCATATATTTTCAGAGGATCTTGGACAGGCAGGAGGTCACTAGGATATCCCTATTGACCAACCTCTTACAGGTTGCTACAAAAAAATATCCTAGTATGAAGGATATATCTCAAAAGCTTGATAGCCTATATGGTCTGTCTATGAATTTGGGTGTGTCAAAGCATGGTGAAAAGTTGATCACTAGTCTGAAACTGCTTAGTATATCTGACAAGTACCTTGATCAACCAATATTTGAAGACGTGATTGATTTTGCCAGTCAGATACTCTTGAATCCACTTGTGGTCGATGGACAAATAAATCCTTCTATGCTGGACTTGGAAAAGAAGAGTCTAGAAGAGGAGATAGCTTCAAAGATTAATGATAAGAGGACCTATGCCAGCCTCAAGTGCATAGAATATATGTGCCAGGATGAGCTGTATTCTATAGACCATGTTGGTTATATTGAAGACTTGGAGTCTATAAGTGGTCTTGATGTATATGACACTTATAGAGACCTTGTAGCTAGTTCTAGGATATTTATCTTGGTAGAGGGTGACTTTGATGAGGACAAGGTAAGAGACCTATGTATAGACAAGTTCCAGTTTGAAAGAAGGAATGTCCAGAGTCTACCTAGGGAAGATTTTAGTAAAATTCCAGGGCCTACTAGGTATTTTGAGGAAGATATGGCTACTAGTCAGGGCAAGTTAGTTATAGGCCTAAGGACTGGTGTGGACTACACTAATTACGATAGGTATTATAGTCTGATGGTAGCCAATAGTATTTTCGGTGGCGGTCCACATTCCAAGCTTTTTAACAATGTCAGAGAGAAGGAGAGCATATGCTACTATGCATCTTCTACACTGGAAAAGACCAAGGGGCTGATGCTTATAAGCTCTGGTATAGATGCAGAAAACTACGACAGGGCCCTAGAGCTGATTAGGAAGGAATTGGATGATACTAGCAAGGGTATGATTAGCCAGTTAGAGCTAGATAATGCCAAGAAGAGTATAATAAATTCCTTAAAAACTATTGGAGATTCGATAGTTTCAGATATGGACTTTTTCTACAACCAGTATATATCTGGCAGCCAGCTAAGCGTAGAAGATGTAATAGGATATGTGGAAAAAGTTGATATAGATATGATCATAGAATCCATGAAGGATATCAAAGAAGACACTGTCTTCTTTTTGAAGTAGGTTTTAAGGGAGGATTTTATGAAGAAGATATATAATGAAGTAATAAGGGAGACTATCTACTACGATAGTCTAGAAAATGGCCTAGAGGTATATTATATGCCAAAGGAAGGTTATACCAACAAGTATGCAATCTTGGGTGTAGACTTTGGTTCTAATGACTTGGACTTTATACCGATTGGAGAAAAGGACAGGATTAGGGTAAATGAGGGTATAGCCCATTTCTTGGAGCACAAGATGTTTGAGCAACCGGATGGTGGTAACGCCTTTGACAAGTTCTCAAAGCTAGGGGCCAGTGCCAATGCATTTACTAGTTTTACAATGACTGCCTACCTCTTTTCTGCTACAGATAATTTTATGGAGTCCCTGGACCACTTGATTGACTATGTCCAAACTCCTTATTATACAGATGAAAATGTCAACAAGGAAAAGGGGATAATAGCCCAGGAAATCAAGATGTACGAGGATGATCCTGAGTGGAATGTCTACTTCAACTGTTTGAGGGCTATGTACTCCAACCACCACGCAAATATCGATATAGCTGGTAGTGTGGAATCAATCAATAGGATTAGCCCAGAGGAATTGTACAAGTGCTACAGGACCTTCTACAATCCAGCTAATATGAAGCTATTTGTGGTGGGTGATCTGGATGTGGAAGACTTGATGACTACAATCAAAAGGGCCAACCACAAGGACCTAGCATTTGACAAGAATATCAGGTCTTTTATGCCTGAAGAACCAGTAGAGGTCAAGCAGAAAAAGATTGTTGAGGAATTTACGGTATCTATGCCTCTTTTCTATATAGGTTACAAGGATGTAAAGATGGATATGGATCCTAGAGAGGCCCTTAAAAATGAGATAAGGACAGATATTCTATTTGATATGATATTTTCTGAGAGTGGTGACCTCCACCAGGTCCTATACAATGATGGACTTTTGGTGGGCAATATTTCAGGTGGATACATGAATCAGAAGGACTATGCCTATGCTATAGCGTCTGGTGTGTCCAGAGAACCTGAAAGATTAAAGCAGGTGGTTGACTCATACATAGACCAAGTCAGAAAATCTGGCCTAGACAGGCAGGATTTTGAAATAAATAAGAAAAAGAAGATTGGCGGATTCTTGAAGTCCTTTGACTCTATTACATATGTGGCCAATAATTTCTTGTCCTATAGTTTTAAGGGGATAAACTTCTTGGATTATTTAGAAGTGCTCAAGGAAATAAGCTTTGAGGATGTGGTCGATAGGTTGGATACTTTCTTCTTTGAAGACCAGAGTGTAATATCTATAGTAAGGCCTAAGTCTGAAGAATAGGGGTGACTTGTTTTGGATAGAGTAGCATTTTCTATATTTGGACTGGATATAATGTGGTACGGAATATTGATAGCGACGGGTATTGTCCTAGCTATACTGGTATCTTCTAGAGAGGCATCTAGGCTGGGCTATGAGGACGGCCAGGTGACTGATATATGCCTTTTTGCCATACCTCTTGGTATAGTAGGTGCTAGAATATATTATGTAGCATTTAACTGGTCCCAATATGCAGGGAATTTTAAGGAAATAATAAATATCAGGGGTGGTGGCCTTGCCATACATGGTGGTATTTTAGCAGGTATATTGACAGTTTGGATATATACTAGGATAAAGAAGTTAGAATTTTTTAAGACTGGAGATATTTTGGTCTTGGGCCTACCCATGGCCCAGGCTATAGGCAGGTGGGGCAACTTTATAAATGGAGAGGCCCACGGTGGCCCTACTAATCTACCTTGGGCTATAATGGTCGATGGCCAGAAGGTTCATCCAACCTTCCTCTATGAGTCCATATGGGATTGGATGATATTTGTCTATATCTTTATGATTAGGAAAAATAAAAAATATGAGGGCCAGATCCTAGTTGACTATATATTCCTATACTCACTGGGTAGGTTCTTTATAGAAGGGCTGAGGACTGACTCACTCATGTTGGGACCTATCAGGATGGCCCAGTTGATTAGTCTAGTGGGCATAGTGATTGCCCTTGTAATGAGACACTTCCTTTTAAAGAAGGAAAAAGAAAGTAGGGAAAAAGATGGAATTTAACCATGTATCAGTTCTTTTGAATGAATGCATTGAAAATTTAAATATAAAGCCAGATGGTGTATATGTAGATTGTACAATGGGGGGTGCAGGTCATAGCAAGGAAATAGCAAAGAGCTTATCTGAAAAAGGTAGGTTGGTATGCTTTGACCAGGATATAAACGCCATCAATGTTGCAAAAGAGCGTCTGAAAGAGTACAATGATAGGGTAATACTGGTACATAACAATTTTGAAAATATAAAAGAAGAGCTAGAGTCTAGAGGTATATACCATATAGATGGTGTTTTGGCAGACCTTGGTGTTTCGTCTCACCAGTTGGATGAGGCAAGTAGGGGCTTTTCATATATGCATGATGCCCCGCTTGATATGAGGATGGATGATAGGGCTAGTATGTCGGCCTGGCAGGTAGTGAACAAGTATTCTCAGGATGATTTGTATACTATTATAAGGGACTATGGTGAGGAAAACTGGGCCAAGAGGATAGCTGAGTTTATAGTCAAGGAGAGGTCAGACCACCCTATTGATACTACATTTGACCTAGTGGATGTCATCAAAAAGGCTATACCAAAGGGGGCCAGGATAGACGGGCCACACCCGGCAAAGAGGACCTTCCAGGCTATTAGGATTGAGGTCAACAATGAGCTGGGGGTAATAAATACCATGATAAGGGATGCAGTCTCCATGATGAATAGGGGTGGTAGAATTTGCATCATAACCTTCCATTCCCTAGAGGATAGGATTGTTAAAAATGAATTTAGGTACCTCAACAAGGACTGTATATGTCCACCTGAACTACCATTTTGTCAGTGTGATAAGAAGAGCGAGGTTAAGATTATAACTAGGAAACCAATTCTCCCAAGCAAGGAAGAGGTGGAATTTAACCCGAGGTCTAGGAGCTCAAAGTTGAGAGTAGCAGAAAAAAAGTAAAGAGTAGGTAGAAATTGAGGAGGAAAAGATGATTAGCCTAAGAGTTGAAGAAATCGCCCAAGCGACCCAGGGACAGCTTTTATGCCAGGGTATGAACGGCGAAATCACCAATATAGTTATAGATAGCAGGTTGGTCGGACCAGGAGCTATATTTGTTGCAATAGTTGGTGAAAGTATGGATGGACACGTCTTTTTAGAGTCTGCCCACCAAGAAGGGTGTAGGTTTTTCTTGGTAAGTAACGAAAGCTACATCACAGATAGGTTTAAGGATAGTACAGTTATTAAGGTTGATAATACTGAAATAGGACTTGGTCTTTTGAGCAAGTACTATAGAGACCAGTTTGATATACCTTTTGTAGGTATAACGGGTAGTGTAGGTAAAACAACTACTAGGGATATGGTTTATTCTGTATTGGCTAGTAAATTTAATACTATAAAGAACGAAAAAAATTATAACAATCAATTTGGGGTACCCCTTACCCTGTTTAGGCTCGAACCTAGCCACCAGACTGCTGTGATAGAGATGGGTATGTGTGGTTTTGGTGAGATAGAATACCTGGCTAATATAGTTAGGCCTAGGATAGGAATTATAACCAATATAGGCATGTCTCATATTGAGCATCTGGGTTCGCAGGAGGGTATATTCAAGGCAAAAATGGAAATTACATCGGGCTTTGACCAGGACTCATCACTCATTGTAAATGGTGATGATAGGTTCCTTAGGACTGAGCTTGATAGATATAGAAATAGCGAAAAAGATTCTTACAAGGTGTATTCCTTTGGTATGGAGCTACAAAATGACCTATGTTGCAAGTATCAAGAAGTTGTAGATAATGACAATACTAGGTTTACATGTAGCTTTGAGGGGGAAAACTATGACTTTACTATACCTTGTCTAGGAGAACATAACGTCAGAAATGCTATGGCAGCTATCTTGGCAGGTCATATAATGGGCATGAGCATGGATGAAATTGCTAGGGGCTTGATGGAGTTTGTGGCTACTGAAAACAGACAAGACATAATAAAGACTGACAGGTTTACCCTAATTAACGATGTATATAATGCCAGCCCAGACTCAATGATAGCAGCCCTAAAGGTCCTAAAGTTGTACAAGGAAAATAGGAGAGTGGCTATACTAGGAGATTGCCTAGAGATGGGTGACTATGCAGAGGAAGGCCATAGGAAGGTCGGCTACCAGACTCTAGACAAGGCTGACCTAATTATAACTACAGGTCAGGCCGCTAGATTTATAGGGGTAGAAGCTATGGAGAGGGGCTTTGATCTTAGTAGAGTGTTTCACTTTGAGACCAAGGAAGAGCTTATAGGGTCCCTAGCAGATATAGTTGAAGATGGAGATGTAATCCTCTTGAAGGCATCTAGGGGAATGAAGTTTGAAGATATAGTAGAGGTCTTGAAAGGAGGCTGTCAATGCTAGGTTTTAGAGAATTGGCAATTACGGGCTTGTTTGCCTTTGTATTGGTATTGATAATGGGGCCAGTGGTTTTACCAGCCCTTCATAGGTTCAAGTTTGGTCAGACTGTCAGGGATGATGGCCCACAGACCCACCTTAAGAAAAATGGTACACCTACTATGGGTGGTGTCATGATGATAGTGGCTATCCTGGTAGTTACCTTGATTAGGGCAGGTATCAGTAGTGATATATTGATGGCCCTGCTGTGTATGTTTGGCTTTGGTCTAGTTGGATTTTTTGATGACATAGTGAAAATCAAGATGACTAGGTCATTGGGGCTTACTCCTATTCAAAAAATAATAATACAGGTTGTCCTTGCCTTGGTTCTTGCCTTTTATAGGTATTGGACTATAGGATCAGGTGACCAGTTTATAATTCCTTTCGTGAAGATAGGTATAAACATTGGTATATTCTATATACCTCTAATGTTGATTGTAATATTGGGTACTGTAAATGCTGTCAACCTAACTGATGGTTTGGATGGTCTAGCTTCTGGAATTACTGCTATTGTGTCTACATTCTTTGTCATATTTGCCTTGATAGTAGCTCAGAACGCAGGTATTTCACAGATGGCAGCAGCTACACTAGGTGCCTGTATAGGATTTTTGTGGTTCAATGTCAACCCAGCCAGGGTATTTATGGGGGATACAGGCTCAATGGCCTTGGGTGGAGCAGTGACTGCCTTTGCCCTGTTTACTAACTCTGTATTGATTATACCTATAGTAGGTGGAATATATTTTGCAGAAGCCCTATCAGTTATAATACAGGTTATGTATTTCAAAAAGACTAGGAAGAGAATCTTTAAAATGGCCCCACTTCATCATCATTACGAGCAATGTGGATGGCCAGAAACAAAGGTTGTATTTATATTTTGGCTAGTATCAGTCGTCCTTGTTTTGATAGGACTGGTAGCCATGTTTTAATAAATATACAATTTTAGCAAGAATGGTCTAAGTTTACTTAGGCCATTAGTATATATATGGATGGTAAGCAATAGCTTTCACTATCTGACAAAATGAAATGAAGGTGACTATAATGAGTAAGAAAATATTAGTAGTAGGTATGGCTAGGTCAGGGCTTGCAGCAGTCAAGTACCTGTCAAACAAGGGCTATGGTGTAGTCGTAAATGATTCTAAGCCAGAAGCTGACCTAGGTCAGGTCTTGGATGAATTAAAATCATATGAAAATTTAGAGTATATTCTAGGGAAAAATCCAGGCAAGGAAATCCTAAAGGATGTAGATATGGCAGTTGTTTCTCCGGGAGTTCCACTGGAACTTGACTTCTTGCTTGAGCTAAGAAGTATGGGCAAGGAAGTTATAAGCGAAGTTGAGCTAGCCTACAGGGAGGCTCAGTCAAAAAATATCAAGTTCTTGGGTATAACTGGTACAAATGGAAAGACTACAACTACTTCGATAGCTGGTGAGATATGCAAGGAAGCCGGTCTAGAAACATATGTAGTTGGAAATATTGGTAATCCAGCCATCAGTGCAGTAGAAGTTGCTAATCCAGGGGCAGTTTTGGTTATAGAGTTGTCTAGCTTCCAGTTAGAGGCGGTCTATGATTTCAGACCTCAAGTTTCTACAGTACTTAACCTGACTGAAGACCATATGAACAGACATCATACTATGGAAAACTATGCCAAGGCCAAGGCTAATATATTTGCAAAACAGACACCGGACATGGTATGTGTATTAAACTATGATGACCAGATAACTAGGGATATGGGCAAGGATTGTCAGGCTAGACCAGTCTATTTTTCAAGGCAGGCTAGACCAAAAGGCGGTATTTACCTTGATGACAAGCAGAATATCATAGCAGTCAAGGATGGCCAGGAGATAGAGATAGTAAACGCAGCTGACCTGAGTTTACCAGGTGGACATAACCTTGAAAACTGTATGGCTGCAATTGGTCTTTGTCTACACTTTGGTATTGATAAGAATGTAATCAAGAAGGTATTGACTAGCTTCAAGGCCGTTGAGCATAGGTTGGAATATGTAAACACAGTAAATGGAGTGGTATATGTAAATGACTCAAAGGGTACCAATCCGGACTCTACCATAAAGGCAGTCCAGTCTTACAAGACTCCTATAATCCTGATTGCAGGTGGCTATGACAAGGGTAGTGACTTTACAGAACTATTTGATATAGCTGTGGATTATGTAAGGACGGCCCTAGTGATAGGTCAGACTGCTGACCTAATCGCCGATACTGCGTCCAAGGCAGGTATCAAGGAAATATACAAACTTGATAGCTTAAAAGAAGCAGTTATAAAGGCTAGCCAAATAGCGGATGAAGCTGATGTAGTCCTATTGTCTCCGGCTTGTGCTAGTTGGGGCATGTACAAGAACTACGAAGAGAGAGGAAGAGAGTTTAAGGATATAGTCAATAATATGTTATAAATAGAAGGGGAATACAATGAAAGTTATATTGTCAGGTGGTGGAACTGGAGGTCATGTATATCCAGCCATTGCAATTGCCAACAAAATAAAGGAACATAATCCGGATGCAGAGATACTCTTTGTGGGGACTAGGGCAGGTATAGAATCTGAAATAGTTCCAAAATATGGATATGATATAGAATTTATAGATGTACAGGGATTTAAGAGAAAGATAGACCTAGATAATGTAAAGAGGTTATTAAAGTTTCTCAAGTCCCTAGGTGACTCAAAGAAGATAATTAAAAAATTTAAGCCAGACCTAGTCATAGGTACGGGAGGATATGTCAGTGGTTCAGTAGTCTTAAAGGCCAGCAAGATGGGGATAAGTTCATGTATACATGAACAGAATTCTTTCCCAGGAATGACCAACAAGATGCTATCTAAAAATGTCGACCTAGTTATGACTAGCTTTGAAGATTCGCACAAGAGGTTTCCGGACCAGGCCAAAGACAAGCTGTTTTTTACAGGAAATCCAGTTAGGGATGATATATTAAAGGCCGACAAGATGGAATCAAGGAGAATCTTGGGTCTTACTGAAGATGAAAAGATGCTTCTTGTAGCAGGTGGTAGTGGTGGATCTGAGGAGATAAATGACGCCCTAAAAAAGGTAATGCCAAAGTTGGTTGAAGATAGAATTGCCTTTACAATAGCAACAGGAAGAGCCTACTATGACAAGTTTATGAAGGACTATGGTTATCTAAAATATGGACCAAACCAGAAAATACTTCCTTATCTTGACGACATGGCCAATAACCTAGCAGCTGCAGACCTAGTTATTGGTTCTGCCGGAGCCATATCTATGGCAGAAATGACAGCTATAGGAGTACCAGCCATAATAATACCTAAGGCCTATACAGCAGAGAACCACCAAGAATACAATGCCAAAAGTCTTGAAAGAGCTGGTGGAGCCGTATGTATAACTGAAAAGGAATTGAATGAAGATTCACTTTATGAAAATATATTCGACCTCTTATACGATCAAGATAGGTTAGATGATATGAGTAAGGCTAGTAGGGCTTTTGGCAAGAGGGATGCTATAGAACTAATCTATGAGTGTATATCAAAATTTTTGTAAATTCATTTAGATAAATTGTAAAAAAAGTCAAAAATATGTTGCATAAGTAGGACAATTTGAGATATTATATAATAGATAGAATGTTATTTATTTTAAATAATAGAAGCTGTGTTTTGAATATTATTTATGAATATAATTTATGGATACAATTACAGATTATTTAATGATATTAAACTATGTTGTGAATGGGGGTTTATAAATGTTAAACTTTGTTGAAGAACAAATCGGAGCTGCCAATATTAAGGTAATAGGTGTAGGTGGCGGTGGAAACAATGCCATAAACGTCATGATTAATTCAGGCGTTAGGGGTGTTGAATTTATTTCACTAAATACAGACAAGCAGGCCTTAGAGGCTTCAAAGGCTGAACATGTCCTACAGATAGGTGAAAAACTAACTAAAGGTTTGGGCGCAGGTGCAAACCCAGAAAAAGGAAAGAAGGCTGCAGAAGAATCAGCAGATGAGATAGCTAAGGCAATAGAAGGTGCTGATATGGTATTCGTAACTGCTGGTATGGGCGGTGGAACAGGTACAGGTGCTGCTCCAGTTGTCGCTAAGATTGCCAAGGAAGCAGGTGCACTTACAGTTGCTGTAGTAACTAAGCCTTTCTCATTTGAAGGAAGGGTAAGGATGAACAAGGCTGAAGAAGGTATAATCGAGTTAAAGAAGAATGTAGATACTTTGATAACTATACCTAATGACAAGATTCTTCAGATAATTGAAAAGAGAACAAGTATAACAGATGCCCTTTCAAAGGCGGATGATATATTAAAGCAGGGTATCCAGTCTATATCTGGCCTAATATCAGAGGCTGCCCTAATCAACCTAGACTTTGCCGATGTTGAAGCAGTGATGAAGGACCAGGGTCTAGCTCATATGGGTATGGGTATGGCTTCAGGTGAAGACAGGGCCATAGCAGCAGCAAGACAGGCTATCGAATCTCCTTTACTAGAGACTACTATAGATGGAGCAAAGGGCGTCTTGATAAATGTTACAGGTGGAACAGACCTAGGTCTATTAGAAGTTAGTGAAGCAACTGATATAATCAGACAAAAGTGCGATCCAGATGCTATGATTATATTTGGTGCTGCTACTAGAGAAGATTTCGGTGATGAGATTGTAATTACAGTAGTTGCTACAGGTCTTCAGGATAATTCTGACGACTTGTTTACTCCACAGTTGAGAAGAAGCACTGCTACACCAGTTACACCAAAATATAATGAGATACCAAGAGTTACTGAAACTCAAAAGGTTGAAAATATCAAGCCAGCTGAAGAAGCTTTTTCAAATAGCTTTGATGATACAGTAACAGCTAGCGATGATGATATGGTTATTCCTACTTTTTTAAGAAGAAAGAAATAAATAAATCAATAGAAAATTAGGTATGACTCAGCTTTTGTCTGAGTCATATTTTTATAAGGGGGATATAGAATGATTTGTCCATATTGTGAATATAAAGAATCCAAGGTTCTGGATTCTAGGCATATAGATTCTTCTTCTATAAGGAGGAGGAGAGAGTGTGAAAGGTGCAAGAAAAGATTTACAACTTATGAAAAAATAGAACTGATTCCAGTTATGGTAATAAAGAAGGATGGCAGGAGAGAATCCTTTGACAGGGATAAAATAAAATATGGCCTAATTAGGTCATGTGAAAAGCTACCTGTGTCTGTCGCCAAGATAGACGAATTGGTAGATTCTATAGAGGCTGAAATCAACAAGATGTTTGTCAATGAAATAGAAACTACCAAAATAGGTGAGATGGTCATGGACAGACTAAAGGATGTAGATGAAGTTGCCTACGTTAGGTTTGCATCTGTATATAGGCAGTTCAAAGACTTGAATACATTTGTGAATGAGTTGGAATCTATTTTAAAAGAAAAAAAGGATGAGAAGTAGTGAAGATATTGGTAATTGACGACGAAGAACATATACTAGAATTACTAAAATTTAATCTAGAATTATCGGGTTTTGATGTGTATGTATCAACGGATGCTAGTCAAACTCAAGACTTGATTAAAAATCAAAATCCAGATCTTTTACTCTTGGACTGGATGTTACCAAAGATCAGTGGTATAGATATACTTAAGAAGATTAGGTCAGATGAGGCTACCTACGATCTACCTGTAATCATGCTGACAGCTAAGAATATGGAAGATGACAAGATTCAGGGTTTGAACGTAGGTGCGGATGATTATATAACCAAACCTTTTAGCATAAAGGAGCTCATGGCAAGAATAAATACTGTGCTTAGAAGGTACAGGCTGAGTGATAAATCTCAAACTATAATAGAAGTTGGAAACATAGTATTAAATACCGACCAACATAAGGTTACTGTAGATAGTGAAGATATAGATCTAACTCGTAAGGAGTTTGAACTTCTAAAGCTCCTTATGGAAAATAGGGGCAAGGTCCTGAAAAGAGACTATCTATTAGAAAAGATATGGGGCTATGAATTCTATGGTGAGACTAGGACTGTGGATGTACATATCAGGCATCTCAGGAAAAAACTGGGACTTGATGAAAATAGTGAGAATGGCATAGATACAATAAGGGGTCTTGGTTACAAAATGATATAATAGAGCTAAGGGTAGTAAACAAAGTTTATTATCCTTAATTTTTGGAGGTTATTATGGATAGGGTCATGTATATTTTGGTAGTTGCTATGCTTCTTTCTTGGCTGATACTAATTCTGCATTGGAGATATGTACAGGGATTTAGAAGTTTCATAAAAGATATGAAGAGGGTGTCTTGTAGGATTAAGCAGATGGATTTTTCTGTAAGGCTAAAAAAAAGTAATAGTGCTGAGCTTATGGGATTCGTCAATAATTTTAATTCAATGTTATCCTCTCTAGACAAGTCTTTTGATGATATAGCCAATAAAAATAGGCAGCTAGATGCGATAATAAAATCTGTATCGAATGGTATAATTGTAATTGACATAAACAACAGGGTATACCTAATTAATTCTGTAGCTAGGGACTATATAAATTGTCAATCAAGTGGAAAGTTAGAGGGCTTGCCAATTTCTAGCATTGTAAAGAATGATCAGTTATTAGACTTTATAGTATACAATGCAGGTATGAATACTAGCATATCAAAAGAAATAAAATGTGTAAGCGGAAGGACTTTTAAAGTCAAGATAGACCCTGTAAAAATGCACCTTAAGAAGGACTTGGTAATATCATCTGTCATAAATATAGAAGATATCAGTGAAAGGATTAGGCTAGAGAATATTAGGAGGGATTTTGCGGCTAATGTAAGTCACGAATTGAAGACACCCTTGACGTCTATACAGGGTTTTATTGAAACTCTGAAGGCTAATGATGAAAGTATAGATCCCGCCACTAGAAAGAGGTTTTTAGATATAATTGACAATGAGTCATCTAGACTTAGAATATTAATAAATGATATATTGATGTTATCCTCAATTGAAGGAGATATTGTCTTGTCTATAGAAAGGGTTGATTTGAGAAAAGAAAATCAAAAGATCTTGGATCTTTTTCAGGATAAAATGGCAAGAAAACAAGTGGACATATCTTTTGAATATAATGGAGTAGAGTCAATTCAGACACATAGAGAATATTACAAGGAGCTGATGATAAACCTAATATCCAACGCCATAAAATACAACAGACCAGGTGGTTATGTAAAGGTTAGTTTTATTGATGATGACGATAACTATAGTATTTGGGTGGAAGATAATGGCATTGGAATTGGTGAAGAGGAGCAGGAAAGAATTTTTGAAAGATTTTACAGGGTTACAAAGTCTAGGAATAAAGAAATTGATGGTACAGGTCTAGGCCTGGCTATAGTAAAGCATATAATATTATCTCTTGGGGGTGATATTGAAGTAGAATCATATCTTGGAAGGGGAACAAAGTTCAAAATAAGCCTACCTAAAAAGCAATAATTTGCCCAATAGATTAATTTTACTGTAAATTTCAAGCAAAATCAGTTATAATGATTAGATGGCTGTGATAGAATAATAATTGTATACTAGGTAATATGAATATAAAACGACTAGTAGATAGGATGATATTTAATGAAAAATAAAATAATAGTTGAGAAGAAAAGGAAGTGATATTTTGAATAGTGATAATAGACCGATAGTGGCTGTAGTTGGAAGGCCAAATGTAGGTAAGTCTACAATATTTAACAAATTGACAGGAACAAAGACATCTATAGTTGAAGATACGCCAGGCGTTACGAGAGACAGGATATTTGGTGAGGTAGAATGGTTAAACAAGTATTTCACAATAATAGATACAGGTGGTATAGAACCAGAGAGTGATGATGTAATCCTATCTCAGATGAGAAATCAGGCTATGCTAGCAGTAGATATGGCCCATGTAATACTATTTGTAGTTGATGGCAAGAATGGATTGACTGCTGCTGACAAGGAAGTAGCTGATATACTTAGGAGGACAAAAAAACCAGTCCTACTAGTGGTAAATAAGATAGATGCCAAGAGCCAGTTTGATAATATATACGATTTTTATGAGTTGGGCTTGGGCAACCCTATAGCGATTTCTGGAGCCAATAGTATGGGTCTAGGTGACCTATTAGATGAGGTTGTTGAAAACTTCCCAGAAGGTATGAATACAGAATATGATGAAGATGTAATTAGGGTAGCTATAACAGGTAAACCAAATGCCGGCAAGTCTTCTATATTAAATAATATACTAGGTGAGGAGAGGGTGATAGTATCTCCAATAGCTGGTACAACTAGGGATGCAATTGATACATACTTTGAAAAGGGCGACAACAAGTTCCTACTTATAGATACTGCTGGTATCAGGAGAAGGAGTAAGGTATATGAAAATGTAGAGCGCTTTTCAGTTATTAGGTCCATGAGTGCCGTAGATAGGGCAGATGTAGTCCTAATAGTTATAGATGCTACTGAAGGTGTTACTGAGCAGGATACCAAGATAGCCGGTATAGCCCATGATGAAGGTAAGGCCTGTATATTTGTAGTAAACAAGTGGGACTTAATAGAAAAGGATAACAAGACAATGGGCAACTTCAGGATGAGCGTTAGAGAAAAGTTCCCATTTATGACATATGCGCCAATACTTTTTGTATCTGCAGTTAGCAACCAGAGGATAGGTAAGATATTGGAGACAGTGGTTCAGGTATCAGCTGAGCAGAATAAGAGGGTTACTACTTCAGTCTTGAACCAGGTAATAGGAGAGGCTGTAATGCTTAACCAACCGCCATCTGACAAGGGTAGAAGATTAAAAATATACTACGGAACTCAGACTGGTGTCAAACCTCCTACATTCAATCTATTTATAAATGACAAAGAATTGACTCATTTCTCATACACTAGATACCTTGAAAATAGGTTGAGAGAAAATTTTGGATTTGAAGGAACGTCAATAAAGATAGAATATAGTCAGAAAAAGAAGAAATAAGGGGGCTTTATTATGTTTGTGTATTTATTAGTAGTTGTGATTTCTTATTTTATGGGTACTATTTCTTGTGCTTATCTAATAAGTAACTACATTTTTTCATCAGATATAAGGCAACATGGATCTAAAAACCCTGGTACAACTAATATGATGAGGACTTTCGGAAAAAAGGCAGGGGTCCTTACTCTTATAGGTGATTATCTAAAGGGCACTCTAGCTGTTTTGATATCAATATTTTTGGCAAAAAAAATGGGGGCAGATCCGGACTTGGCCAAATATATATCTGCATTAGCTGCAGTATGTGGTCATAATTGGTCTGTGTTTATGAAGTTCAAGGGAGGCAAGGGTGTAGCTACTAGTTACGGAACTATGTTGGCTATATCACCTCTGATGACCATAGCCAGTATGATATTTTATATCATAATCCTACTAGTAACTAGGTATGTTTCTATAGCTTCCATGCTGGGAGTATGCTTATTCCCAATACTGATGTTAATTACAAAGGATATGTCGGGTTTATGGTTGGGAATTTTGTTTTCTGTATCTGTAATATATAAGCATAGGGGAAATATCCACAAACTCTTGAATGGAACTGAAAATAGGTTTGGAGCTAAGGCTAGATAGCCAAGAGTGTAAACCTAGATTTATTACTTTATTTGCATACCTATTTTTAGAGGGGTGCATGATTGTAGGGAGGTAGACTATGAGTAAAGTTTGCGTGTTGGGAGCAGGTAGTTGGGGTACAGCGCTTGCATCGGTTTTGGATGAAAATGGACATGAGGTTGTGATTTGGGCTAGGAGACAGGACCAGGTCGATGAAATAAATAAGGAAAATACGAATGAAAAATACCTACCAGGTGTAAGTCTAAGTAAGAGCCTAAGAGCATCAAGCAATATAGATGAGGCGATTAATGGTGCAGAGTTTATAGTTTTAGGTGTGCCGTCCCAACAGATAAGGGCTGTATGCAAGAGCATATCCAATAAAATAAACCCTGGACAGGTTTTAGTAAATGTGGCAAAGGGTATAGAAAAGTCTACTAGTAGTAGGATTTCTCAAGTATGTTATCAGGAGTTGCCGGATAATCCATACTGCGTCCTATCTGGTCCATCACATGCTGAAGAGGTATCTAGAAAGATGCCAACGGCGCTAGTTGTTGCTTCAGAGTCAATTGAGATATCTCAAATGGTACAAGACTTGTTTATGAGTGAGTATTTGAGAGTATATACAAACACTGATATGATAGGGGTTGAACTCGGAGGTACTACAAAAAATATAATAGCCTTTGGGGCAGGAATCTTAGATGGTATAGGCTTTGGCGATAATTCAAAGGCTGCCCTGATGACTAGGGGTATAGCTGAAATATCTAGGTTTGGAGTTGCTCTTGGTGCTGATATATCGACTTTCTCTGGCCTATCAGGCATAGGCGACTTGATTGTTACCTGTACAAGTATGCATTCTAGAAACAGGAGGGCAGGTATACTAATAGGTCAAGGCCACAGTCTTGAAGAAACTCAAGAAAAGATACAAATGGTGGTTGAAGGTATTACAGCTACTGAGGCTGTATATAAGGTTGCTAAGAAGATTGGTGTAGAGATGCCTATCACTGAATGTATTTACAGGGTGGTTGAAGGGCAAATAGATCCGAAGACAGCTGTCAACGAGTTGATGACTCGAAATAAAAAACACGAAAATGAATCGATTTTTAAATTATAGATTAATAAAAGTATACAAATATAGGCTATAATATGCTATAATAAAATATATATGTGTATTCTTAATTGATTAGGAGTAGGTGAGGTAATGAGCGATATTTCAGTTAGAATAGACCAAGTTAGGTCTAAAATACTAGATGCATCAAAAAAAGTGAATAGGAATCCAGAAGAGATATTGCTTCTTGGTGTTACAAAAACAGTTGATGTGGATGTGATGGAGGAAGCTCTTAAATGTGGAATTACAGATGTTGGAGAGAATAAACCTCAGGAGTTGCAGCGTAAGTATGGACTAATAGGAAATAGAGCTAGATGGCACCAGATTGGTACGCTTCAAACTAACAAGGTCAAGTATATAATTGACAAGGTCGACTTGATACATTCCTTGGACAGGATGGCCCTGGCAGAGGAAATAAACAAGAGGGCTGAAAAAATAGATAGGAATATCGACTGTCTAGTACAGGTTAATATATCTAAGGAAGAGACAAAGCACGGTATATTTATTGAGGATTTAGAAAATTTTATAAGAGAATGTGCTAGAAGATTTGAAAGAATAAATATTGTTGGATTGATGACCATGGCACCTGATTCTGATGATGAGGATGAAGTGAGGTCAGTTTTTAGACAATTAAGGGAAGTGTCCGATTATATAAGGGATCTGTCTATAGATGGTGTAGTAATGAAGGACTTGTCAATGGGGATGAGTGGAGACTACCAGATTGCTATAGAAGAAGGTTCAACAATTGTGAGAGTTGGAACATCTATATTTGGAAAAAGAAATTATAATATTTAAAATAAAGACACGCTGTTTAGGAGGTATAATATGGCTGGTATTAAAGATAAAATGGGTAAGTTAAAGAACTGGATGATTGTCGATGGTGACAATGCGAATGATGAGTACGATGCATATGATGAATATGAAGATGACACATACGAAGACGATGCATATGATGAATATGAAGCAGAAGAAGAGGAAGAGGCTTCGTATAATAACCCACTAGGCTCTAGAATGGACTATCAGGCTCACAATCAGATGAAGGTTATAATTGTTGAGCCTAAGGTTTATGATGATGCTGCTACTATAGCAGACCACTTGAGATTAAGAAAGACTGTAATAGTAAACTTGGAAGCATTGACTCAACAGAATATAAAGAAGTCTATTTTTGATTTTATGAATGGTGCTGTTTATGTACTTGATGGAAGTATCCAGCGTGTTTCAAGGTCAATATTTATACTAGCTCCTAAGAATGTAGATGTAGATGCTAGTATAAAAAAGGAATTAGAGAGTAAGGCAATCTTTCCTTGGCAGAATAAGTAGGTAGGTGTCTATATGGAAGTTTTAAAAATTGCTTTGGTGCGTCTGATTGATATTATAGTTTGGTTTATTATAGCAAAATCTATAATGTCTTGGTTTCCAGGAGCCCAAGATAGCAAGCTGTATGCTCTTTTAGATGACTTAACAGAACCAGTTGAAGCACCGATGAGGAAGCTTACGAGCAGGTTTAATACAGGTCCTCTTGATATGTCACCTATGTTGGCCATAATATTTTTATGGATTATTAGTAGGTTGATTTATACTTTTCTGTAGTAGGATAATAATATGGACAAGCTAAAAGTAAGGAGTCATATCAAGGATGATGACTTGAAGATAAAAATGTATAAAGTGGTTGATATATGCAATAGCGTTTCAAAAAATTATGGTGTTAGGAATACGGACTTCCTCAATCCCTATGAAATAAGGAATGCTATTTCTTTTGATGAGGTCTTGGTAATGTCCAAGAAGAATAAGTTGAGAGTTAGAATTAATAAATTTGTATAGGAAGTGATAAAATGATAACACCAGAACTTATAGAGAGTAAAGAATTTAAAAAAGGATTTAGAGGTTATAATGAAGAAGAGGTAGATGTATTTCTAGATACAGTGAGAGTAGACTATGAAGCAGTTATCAAGGAAAATGAATCTCTAAAGGAAAAACTAGAAATGTACAAGGATCAGGTTGGCAAGTACTCTAGCATCGAGGAAACATTAAAGGAAACCTTGATTACTGCCCAGAGTGCGGCTGAAGATACTACTAGTTCAGCAAACAAGAAGGCTAGGATTATAGTTCAGGAAGCTGAGCTACAGGCCAAGCAGATGATTGATAGGGCCAACAATAAGGTTGTAGAAATAAGAAATGAGTACGAAGCCTTAGTGAAGGAGTTCAAGGTCTTCAGGATAAAGTTTAAGTCGCTATTAGAGGATGAAATGCAGAATGTCGATCAAATATTCAGTGGCATTGACAACGAAAAGGATGACTTTAACCAGCAAGTAAGTGGACCTGTGGATTTGGATATTACTGGCACTATGAGGATGGCTGTATTAGAGGATGTTCAGGAAGAAGAAGATCACACAGTTAGCATAGAAAATATTGAGGCAGATCTTGAAAGCCAGGAATCAAATGATGATTTAGGCGGTTCTCCAGAAGATATATTTAAAATAAAGTAATTTTCTGACAATTCATAAAAAAACTATTGACTATTGCCAGTCTATGCAATATAATCAATAACATAGAATTTAAAGATAGCTATGACGAAGAGAGTAGTCCATGATTTCTTTTAAGCGAGTCGGGTATGGTGTGAGCCGATATATGAATGACTGGGTGAAAATCACTTCTGAGCTGGATACTGAAAGGTTTGACCGATTAAGTTGACCGGGTGGTTCCGATATAGACCGAGAGTGTCTGGGTTTTACCCAGGAACTAGGGTGGTAACGCGATTTGGCTCGTCCCTTGATTGATCAAGGAGACGGGTTTTTTTATTCGTAAAAACTTACAAATGATATAGAAAGGGGAAATTAATATGGATAATAAAACAGTATTTAAAAAACTGCATGAGGGTTCAGTAGCCCAGGCAGAAGAGCTAACATTAAAACGTTGGCAGGAAGACAAGATACTAGAAAGGGTACTTGAAAAGGGTAAAAATGACCCAACATATATATTCTTCGAGGGTCCTCCAACAGCCAATGGTAATCCTGGTATCCACCACGTTATATCTAGAACTTTGAAGGACTGGGTATGTCGTTACAAGACTATGAGTGGCTACAAGGTTCCTAGAAAAGCTGGTTGGGATACTCATGGTCTACCAGTTGAACTACAGGTAGAAAAGGAGTTGGGCCTATCAGACAAGAAGGCTATAGAAGAATATGGAATAGAAAAATTCTGTCAGAAGTGTAGGGATTCTGTCTTTACATATGAAAAGGAATGGAGAAAGATGTCTGAAAGAATGGCATATTCAATAGACCTAGACGATCCATATATCACTCTTGACAACAACTACATAGAATCACTATGGTGGATCCTTGACAAGTTTAACAAGGAAGGCCTTCTATACGAAGGACACAAGATACTACCATACTGTCCTAGATGTGGAACAGGTCTCGCATCACATGAGGTTGCCCAGGGATACAAGGAGATCAAGTCAAATACACTTGTAGCAAAGTTCAAGAAGAAGGCTACAGAAAACGAGTACTTCCTTGCATGGACGACTACTCCATGGACACTACCATCAAATGTAGCCCTAACTGTGAATCCAGATGTGGACTATGTAAAGGTCCAGGTAGATAATGAAATATATTACCTAGCTGAGCCACTACTAGAAAAGCACCTAGGCGACAAGGAATATAGCCTAATAGAGACTATGAAGGGTAAGGAACTTGAATACCAGGAGTATGAACAGTTGATGCCATTTGTAGATGTTGAAGGCAAGGCATTCTTTGTGACTTGTGCAGACTATGTAACTACAACAGACGGTACTGGTATTGTACATTCAGCACCAGCCTTTGGTGAAGATGACTACAATATGGGTAGGGCCTATGGTTTAGCCTTTGTTCAGCCGGTTGATGGAGAAGGTAAGTTTACTGCTACTCCTTGGAAGGGCAAATTTGTAATGGAAGAAGGCCTAGATGTAGAAATAATCAAGTGGCTAGCAGCTGAGAATAAGCTATTCTCAAAACTAAAGGTAGAGCACAACTACCCACACTGTTGGAGATGTGGTACTCCACTTGTATACTATGCTAACCCTGGTTGGTATATAGAAATGACTAAGCTAAAGGACAAGCTGATTGAAAACAACAATGGCGTAAATTGGTTCCCAGAATTCGTCGGAGAAGGAAGATTTGGCAACTGGCTAGAAGAACTAAAGGACTGGGCTATTTCAAGAACTAGGTATTGGGGAACTCCATTACCAGTTTGGAAGTGTGACTGTGGTTGCAAGACTACTGTAGGTTCAAGAGAAGAATTAGCCAAGTTGGCTATAGAGGATGTAGATCCAAATACTATAGAACTACATAGGCCATACATAGACGAGGTTCACCTAAAGTGTCCTGATTGTGGCAAGCCAATGACAAGAGTATCAGAGGTTATAGACTGCTGGTTTGACTCAGGATCTATGCCTTTTGCCCAGTGGCATTACCCATTTGAAAACAAGGAAAACTTCGACAATCTCTTCCCAGCGGACTATATCTGTGAAGGAATAGACCAGACTAGAGGTTGGTTTTACTCACTGCTTGCTGTATCTACATTCGTGACTGGAAAGGCTCCATACAAGAATGTCCTAGTAACAGACCTAGTATTAGACAAGAACGGCAAGAAGATGTCAAAGTCAAAGGGTAACACAATCAATCCATTTGAAATGTTTGACAAGTATGGGGCAGATGCCTTGAGGTGGTATCTATTGTATGTATCAGCTCCATGGACTCCACTTAGGTTTGATGAAGATGGTTTGAAGGAAATTATGTCAAAGTTTATAGGTACTCTTAAGAATACTTACAACTTCTTTACCCTATATGCCAATACTGATGGACTAGATCCAAAAGACTTCTTTGTTGAGTACAAGGATAGACCTGAATTAGACAGATGGATCCTATCTAAGTTCAACAACCTAAAGAAGGAAATAGAAGAAAACTTAGAAATATTCGAGGTAAACAAGTCTATAAGAAGGATGACAGAATTCTTAAATGACGACCTATCTAACTGGTATATAAGAAGGTCTAGAAGAAGATTCTGGGGAACTGAATTGACAGAGGACAAGAAGTCTGTCTACAATACTACATATGAGGTATTGAGAGACTTCTGTAAGATGATAGCCCCATTCTCACCATACCTATCAGAGGAAATGTACAGGAACCTAACAGGTGAATACTCCGTTCATTGTGCAGATTACCCTAGGTGTGATGCTAGCCTAGTAGACCTAGCCCTAGAAGAAAAGATGGACTTGACAAGAGACCTTGTCACTCTAGGTAGAGCAGCTAGAGAAAATGCAAAGATAAAGGTAAGACAGCCGATAGCAGAAGTCCTAGTGGATGGTAAGTATGAGGCTATTCTAGGAGATCTTGTTGATATAATCAGGGAAGAATTAAACGTAAAGAAGGTTAAATTTGCCAAGGAATTGGGAGAATTTATGAACTTTAACCTAAAGCCAAACTTCAAGGTATTGGGTCCAGTTCTTGGTAAGAACGTAAATACATTTGGTAAGGTCTTGGCTGGCATGGACTCTCATGAAGTGGTTGCCAAGGTTGAGGCTGGTGAAAAGATAAGTGTAGATGTAGCAGGTAACAACTTTGAATTTGGCAAGGATGATATTTTAATCAATATAGATTCAAAGCCAGGCTTCAATGTTTCAATGGAAAACAACCTATTTGTTATACTAGAGACTACACTTAGCCCAGAACTAATCAGCGAAGGATTTGCTAGAGAATTTGTATCAAAGGTACAGCAGTTGAGAAAGTCTAGTGGTTTTGAAGTCTTGGATAATATCAAGATATACTTTGATGGAGACGAGGATATAGCCAAGGCTGTTGCTGAATTTGATGACTATATCAAGACTGAAACCCTAGCTATAGATATAGTTAAGGTTGAAGATTATAGCCTTGAAAAGCAGAACCTAAATGATCATGAAACTGGAATAAAGGTTGAAAGAGTTTAATAAAGATATTTAATAAGTTAGTTTGCTAGGCTCTTTTTATAAGAGTCTAGCAGGCATTTTAGGAAAAGAGAATGGAAATATGTTTAAGGATAAAGTCGATAAGATAATTGCTAGTGATGATAGTGAATTAAGAAAGCTACAGTTGGTAATACTGGAAATAATGAAGGTTATAGACCAGATATGCCGAGAAAATGATATAGACTATTGGGTAGACGCAGGTACCTTATTAGGAGCTAGAAGGCATGGTGGCTTTATACCATGGGATGATGACTGTGATATATGTATGATGAGGAGGGACTATAACAAGTTTATCCAAGTAGTCAAAGACCAGCTACCAGATGGACTCGTATATGAAAATAAAGACTGCAAAGATTGGTCCCAAAAAGAGGTTGACCTACAGCCTTCATTTATAAAAATATTCTATTTGGGTCATTTTTCAGGATTTGAAAGGGCTTCAGGCCTACCATGCCACGGTACCTTTGTAGATGTATTCCCTATGGACCCTATGAATGAAAAATTGATAGATTCCAGGATGGGTAGGTTTATGCACAAGTTATCGTTTTTTAGGAAGTCAAAGCCAACAAAGTTGAGAGACCATGTAAAGATATTCCTACAGAACTCTGGTCTAGAGGAGAGGTGGATAGCCAAGTGTGCTAGACTAGAAGAAAATGGAGATGCACCATATGTAGTATATGGTATGGATACTCCTTTTATGATGAGGGAATTTATGAAAAAAAAGGAATATATATTCCCCTTGACCTCTATAGATTTTGAAGGTTATGAGTTTAAGGCTCCGAATAATATTCATGCCTACTTAGAAGACCTATATGGTGACTACATGAAAATACCACCAGAAGAGGAAAGGGTGCCCCATATTTTAGACCTAAAGGTATAGGTTAAATAGTATTTCCTAAACAAACTCAATTTTTATATAAAATATTAATACGTACCTTTAGTCACTTGGAAAAAGATAAGGTTCTTTGTCAACTAGCGTTGATGAA
>NZ_JRNB01000058.1 GCF_000758885.1 Peptostreptococcus sp. MV1
ACGACTTTGAAAGCATTTTTGTTACCATCAACGCTATATATTATAGAACCAATTTATTTAATAAAATATTTATACGTCTAGGCTAAAACTCAGTGGCAAGAGATGTAGTATATCTGTGACCAAGACTTCCCTACCATTTGTAAGTATGATAGGGCAGGTCGGTTCTAATAGCTCAGATAGGACCTGTCTGCAGGCTCCACATGGCGTAGTCAACTTCTTGTCTTCTGATACTATGGCAATGGCCCTGATATCTTTTTTTCTATAGCCATTTGAGTAGGCAGAGAAGATGGCATTTCTTTCTGCGCAGTTTGTCAGTCCATAGGATGCATTTTCTACATTTGTTCCTATAAAGTATTTGTTGTTTTTAGTTTCTACACAGGCTCCCACCCTGAAGTTTGAGTAGGGGGAGTAGGAATTTTTTAGGGCTTCAAAGGCCCGGTCTATTAGGGACTTGTCTCTTTTATCAATCTGGTCCAACCATTCTGGGTTAAATGTTTTCCTATTTGGATCGTAATTTCCATAATTTTTAAACATAGATAATTCACCGCCTATCTTTACCTAATTTGTATCTTTAATCTGACTATTTTTGACAGACTCTATAATCTGATAGTTAATAGCCTCAACCATAAATTGAATCACATTGATGGTGTGCAGGACATAGTCATAATCTATAGGATGCTTGTCAGAGCTATTAGGTTGAAAGTCTAGCTCATGGGCTATAATATTTCTCCTGTCAGCGAGTTCATCTACAAACTTTTTTAGGCCTGTAACGCTAGTCAGGTCCTTGAAGCGCATCATCATCCTTGGATGTATGGCCTTCCACATATTAAAATTTATTATATAGCCAAGATTCCTGTCTATGGCATAAGACTTTTGCATGGTAAAACTTGATGTTAATTCATATATGGTATTACTTAGGATTTTTTCCTTTTCTTCTGGGTCGAATTCAATTTTATCAAACTTATCCAAGAGAGATATTGGCACCATGAAGTTATCAAAGTTTTTTCCAGCCGCTGCCTTACCCTTGAAAATCTGGAGTAGCATGGTCTTTACAATATCGTGCATATACTTGTCCATTGAACCACATATGAGGATAACGCAGTACCTTAGTATATTTTCGTCTTTTTTGTTTTCTAGCATTAGGTCACGTATTTTTCTAGTATTTGCATGAAATACATCTATAGGTACATTTATACTAATATCTATCAGGTCTAGGCCTGTAGCTCTAGGTTTTATGCTTGGTTTTGGTCTTTTGAAAGAGTTCTTGTATTTGTTAGTCATGTAACTCCCTCCTAAAGTAATTTAAACCTCCATACTTGCCTGAAAGATAGGCATTTCTAAAGTTTTCACTCTTAGATACATCTAGTATATCAGCAAGTGAGTAAATAGTAGTTTCATTGAAGTTCTTGTCTGTAATATATATCTGGTCACGTCTCAGGCTCTTCATTTCCAACAAGTCAGTTGTATGTGTAGTCGTAATTAGCTGACCAGATTGGTTTTCAACAGGGTTTTGGAAGAGGTTAAGTATATATTGGGAAACTATGGGGTGGATATATGATGTCATCTCATCTATGACAAGGGTCTTTCCGTTGTATAGGGCATCATATATATAGGCGTATAGGGCATAGATTTTTATAGTTCCTTCAGACTCTTCGAAGAGGTTGAATACTATATCCTTGGAGTTACCATTGATATCTAAGCCTTTTTTAAAGGTGTTTAATGTCATGGTTTCCCCATCTCCATCAACTTGTCCCTTAGATTTCTTTCTTATATTTTTGAATAAAGTAGACTTACGCATTTCATCTTTTACTGTATCGTCTATATCGTCTTGTTTTAGAGCCTGACTAAGACTCTGTGCCTGTATTGAGCTTATATTTGAATAACTTATATCTGTCAACATCCTCAGTAACTTGGCGTGGAATATATCGCCTTTTTCTAGTAAGTATCTAGTAGTTCTTTGTATATTTTCCCTGGAATCAAAATTATTCTTTATTATAATAAGGTCGTTTTCAACCCAATCTACAAATTTTTCAACCCTAGTATCAAATATACTAACACTACCAATTATTGGCCTTTTTGACATATTAGGACCCATAATTTTTTCAATTACACACTTGTCTATTTTTGTATCTAGACTGAAATTATCATAGCTTCTGTCTATTAGAATTGTATAATTTTCATTTGAATCAAATGAAGCAAGGCGCTCATATATTATTGAGTTTTTATCGTATTTGAACTGGTAGTCAAATACACACCCATCAACTATGGCCCTCAATTGGTATGATGTAGGCTTGTCCCTATAAGTATCTGATAGTTTGAAAGGCTTGTATTGAAAAATCTCTATACCTAATTTTTCTGGATTAGATATTTTTGAGAATACAATTTGCTTTCTTGCTAGGTCAAGAGCTTTTAAAAAGTTCGACTTACCAGATGCGTTGAATCCATAAATTGTGATTGCTGGTAGCAGATGAAGGTAGTCGTTGGACCTATGTATTTTTATTCTACTGTCGTCTTCGTCATCAGATTCCACAAGGGAAAAAATCAACCTATTTTTTATAGATAGGTAGTTTTCTATACTAAAATCAATTAACATATCTAATCCCTCCTTAACTTCTATATTACCATTATACTACATTGCTATGACTTATTAGACATTAAAGATAAAAAAAGTAGAGGTTGTTTAGACAACCTCTACTTTTTTAATGTGAGAAATAACTTAATAAGAAATGTAATTCTTTTAAGTAAGTATATTATACAATAAGTTGTGATAAATGTCTAATAGTTTTTGTGAAAATCTAATTTTAATGGTATAATATAAAGGTCAAAGTAGGTGAATTTGCCCCAAATAGGTAAATAGCTAATATTCAAGAAAATTATATACAAGGATACTTGTTTTATTTGACATAAAATATGTAATTGAAGGAGTAGATAATGTCGGTTTTAGATTCGTTTTTAAGTAAAAAAGATGATGCAGAAATAAAAAAAATAAACAAAATTGTTGACCAGATAGAGGCAATAGAGGAAGAAATATCTTCCCTGTCAGATGAGGAACTTGGAGGCAAGACTCAATTGTTCAAAAAAAGATTGGATGAAGGGGCATCAATTGATGATGTATTAGTTGAAGCCTTTGCCGTTGCAAGAGAAGCATGTAAAAGAGTCTTAGGTATGAGACAGTACAGAGTCCAGTTGATAGGTGGTATAGTCCTACACCAGGGTAAAATAGCAGAAATGAAGACGGGTGAAGGTAAGACCCTAGTTGCTGTGGCTCCATGTTACTTAAATGCCCTATTAGGCAAGGGCGTTCATGTAATCACTGTAAATGACTACCTAGCTGAGCGTGATGCAGATACAGTCAGACCAGTATTTGAATTTTTGGGTATGTCAGTAGGTACTATAATAACTGGCCAAGACCCTTATACTAGGAGACTTCAGTACAATTGTGATGTATCTTATGGTACTAATTCAGAATTTGGTTTTGATTATTTAAGAGATAACATGGTGAAAAATATTGAGGACAAGGTACAGGGTAAACTTTACTACTGTATAATTGATGAGGTTGACTCAATATTGATAGATGAAGCCAGGACTCCACTGATTATATCAGGAGAGGGTGAGGCAATTAGCAACCTATATAATTTGGCTGACGACTTTGTTAAGACAATTGTAGAAGAGGACTATGACCTTGATGAAAAGGAACATACAGTATCTCTGACTGAGTCCGGTTTTAGGAAGGCTGAGAACTACTTCAAGATTAGGACAATAACAAATTTAAATAATATGGCGATTTACCACCATATCAACCAGGCTCTTACAGCCCACAAGCTAATGGACCTTGATGATGACTACGTAGTCAAGGATGGTGAAGTATTTATAGTAGATGAATTTACGGGTAGAATAATGGATGGTAGAAGGTTCTCTGACGGACTTCACCAGGCTATTGAAGCAAAAGAAAAGGTGGAAATCAAGTCTGACAACAAGACTATGGCTACCGTTACCTACCAGAACTTCTTTAGGATGTATGAAAAGTTATCTGGTATGACAGGTACAGCGAAAACAGAAGAAAATGAATTTGAGCAGACCTACCATATGAATGTTGTTCAGATTCCTACAAACAAGCCAGTTATAAGGGCAGACCTGAATGATAAGGTATATTCAACTGAAAGAGAAAAGTTTGCCGCAGTGGCAGAGGAAATTATAAAGATACACAGTACAGGCCAGCCTATCCTAGTAGGTACAGCTACTGTTGAAAAGTCAGAGATCTTGTCTAAGTTGCTTACTGACAAGGGATTGAAACATGAGATACTAAACGCCAAGAATAACAAAAAAGAGGCTGAAATAGTTGCAAAGGCTGGTATGGTTGGAAATATCACTATAGCTACCAACATGGCAGGTAGGGGTACTGATATCAAGTTAGGTAATGGGGACAAGGATATGGAAGAGCAGGTTAAGAGTCTGGGTGGTCTATATGTCCTAGGTACTGAAAGACACGAATCTCGTAGAATAGACAACCAGTTGAGAGGGCGTTCTGGTAGACAGGGTGATCCGGGTGTTTCTAGGTTCTATGTAAGTATAGAGGATGAAATAATCAAGTTATATGGGGGTTCTGCAATCAAGAAGTTGAGCAAAAAGCTTAAGCCAGACGAGTACGGTGCCCTATCAAGTAGGTCTCTTACAAGGGCAATAGAGAATGCCCAAAAGGGTATAGAAGGCAAGAACTTTGAACAGAGAAAAGATGTTTTAAAGTACGACAATGTAATAGACAAGCAGAGGAAGGTTATCTATGGTGAAAGGGATAATGTTCTAAGGGGCATTGACCTGAGAGAAACTATTATGCAGATGGCCAAGGATACTATAGTTGAAAGTGTAGAGAAGTATATTGATGTGAAACCTAGAAATTACTTTAACTATTTAAAAAGCCTATATACAGCCTTTATGCCAGATGGAACCTTATTGATGCCGGATATTGCTAGCATGACTAGGGATGAAGTAATTGAAAATACAATGGAAATTGTCAAGAGGGTATATGAACTAAAGATGATGATGGTTCCAGAATACGAGCTAGCCCGCCAAGAAAAGGAAATTTTGTTGGAAGTAGTTGATAATTATTGGGTAGACCATATAGACTTGATGGACCAGATGAGACAGAGTGTAGGTCTGGTATCCGTTGCACAGAAGGACCCGGTTAAAGAGTATACAATTGAGGGTTACAAGATGTTCGAATCATTAAATAGGAAGATAAGGAGAGAAACGCTTAAGTTTGTATTTACCTTTGACGATTTGGAAGAAGAATAAATGAAGGTGATATAATGCATGTGAATGATGTGGAAAAATTTGGTCTCAAGGCCTACATACGAAAATACTTAAATATTATTAGAATTTTATATTTGGACAAGAAAGTCAAAGACCAAGAATATGCTTATATGAGGATTGGAGCTATAGATGTCTTAAGGGGGATTTTTGTAGTGGCAGCCCTATTTATAATCAATCAGGGCTTGGAGTCCGCTGTATCAATTAACCTAGCCATTTCTAACTGGCATGGCATGACCTTTGCAGACCTAGTCCTGCCATATTTTGTACTGATAATGGGCATGTCCATACCATTTTTTGTGAAAAAGAATTATGCAGATGGAGATTTAATTATAGATATAGTGAAGAGGGTATTTATAAGGTTTGCAATCATATTTGTTATAGGTGTTTTGTACAGTATGATTTTCATGGATGGTAGGGAGACTGTAAGGTTGACTGGACCCTATCAACTCTTGGCAGTTGACTATCTCTTGGTAGCCTTGGCCTATATAGGTCTATTAAATCTAAAAATTAAGAATAATGTCCTTACATATGTTTTTATAGTATTGTCAATTTTGGTGTCTGTTATAATGACCTTTATATCATTTGCCAATGGCTATACTATTGATAAGAATGTTTTTGTTGGTATAGACAGGTCTATCCTAGCTGGTTTTATGAGCAAGTCGCCAGCTGACCCAGAAGGATTGATGGCAGTATTGGCTGCCAGTCCACTAGCTATGATAGGACTATCGATTGCCTGTATATTCAATAAAAAACCCATTGAAAACAAGAGGTACAAAAAATATAATAGACCAAGACAGATAAGAAGAGAAGGCTTCACAAGGGCTAATTTGTGGATAGACGTCAAAAGTTGGTTAAATGCAAGGTCTATTGCTTCCATTTTGAGTAACTATTATAGGTTAAATGATGAGTTGAAAAAGCTGGTAAATTTGCTTCTCTTATCTATATTGATGTTTATACTGTCACATATAAGTCAGCTCTTTATACCATTGAATAGGAATGTTTTCAGTATTACCTTTGTCCTTAGAATGGCAGAGTATACATACTTTATCAGTATGATAGCCTATTTGGTATGTGATATTATTGGTCTAAGTTTTGGTACTAGTCTCTTAAAAAGGGTTGGTCTAAATGCTATGCCTATAATCTTACTGGATACCATAATACATGGATTGGTAAAATTTATACATATCAAATCGATATATACAGCTACTTGGTTGCCATTTAACAATTGGTTTACTACAGATTTTATAATCCCTGTAAGTGGTATTGACTATGCATCAGCATCCTATTCGGTATTTATAACTCTTATATGGGTACTTTTGTTCAACTTTTTGGAAAGATACAAATTAAAGATAAATATATAATAGTGGAGGGCTTATGTTTGAAAATATGAATATGGAAATTGTAAAAAACAGAGCTAGAAAGGCCTTGATTTTGATCGTTTCCCTACTATTGATAATAGCCTTGTTTAGGCTGCTTCACTACCACCAGAGTCAAAGGAAAATTATAACCGACTACAAGGATACCAATATAAGGGAGCGACTGATAACTAACAATAAGGTTGCTCAAATGAAGAAACCCTACAAGATAAACAATGGTATAGTGTATGTTCCACTACTGGAGTTGTGCAAAAATTTCAATACCAAGGTTGAGTATAAGTTTTTACCTTTTGGAGAGGTAGAGCTAAAGTACAAGAAGTCTACTTATTACCTGAAGAGGGGATCTAATGAGGTTAGGTTTGCCAACAACAAGAATGTTTTGAAGATGGATGGCCTAATGGAGTACATGGAGAATACCATATATGTTCCGCTTGACTTTATCTACAAGGTATTAGATGTAAATGTAGTTCAATCTAGTGATAGGACTGTATACATGGATAACTATCCCAAGAAATTCAATTATTCCTGGGTAAGGGAAAATAGGTATATAGCCCATGCTATGGGTGGCATTGGAGGTAATTCCTATACAAATTCAAAACAGGCTATGATTTCAAGCTATAATAGGGGCTTAAGAGTATTTGAGGCGGACATGTCTATGTCTTCAGATAATCAACTAGTGCTACTTCACTCTTTTGATAGGGTCGGTCTATCGGAGTTAGGTTTGCCGCTTTCTTGGGCTAATACAAAACCTACAAAGAAGGAGTTTTTGGCTGAGAAAATACTTGGAAAGTACGACACACTAGCATTAGATAATGTAGTGGAGTTCATGAAGGACCACAAGGATATGTATTTGGTGGTAGACCTCAAGATAAATGATATAAGGAGTGTTGAACAGGCATATAGGAGTCTAGTGGATACCTTCAGAAAGGTTGATTCATCCTGTCTTAATAGGGTAATACCACAGATTTACTATGAAGAAATGTACAAGCCTGTGATGAATATATATGACTTCAAGTCCATGATATTTACAACCTATAGATTAGAAGGTTTAGAGGTTAATAGGATCGTTGACTTCTCCTATGAACATGGCATAAAGATAGTAGCTACTAACAGGTTTAAATTCTCTGAAGACTTGACTAAGAAATTGGTTGATAGGGACATAAGTTTGTATATGTATACTTATAACGACCAAAGCAAGGTTAATTCTCTAAGAAATAATTATGTGAGTGGATTTTATACAGATTTTCTACCAAAGGATCCTATAAGCAGAGATGCCGATGGTAAGGTTGTAGTCAAAAAATAAGTTACAGAATGTAACTTTTGTGGTATAATGTAATAGTATTCATTTTTATATGTATAAAGTGCTTACATATATTTTTTAGATAGGAGGGTAATAAATGAAGGTATTTTTAAGGAAATTTATGGCTATGACCATTGCTATTACAATGGTAGTGGGACTAGTTCCATATAGTTTTGCTGACAATGGAAATGTGAGTGAGGATGTTTCTAGAGTAGAGGCAAGTAGTATGACTGATGGGGAAGATGCTGATGCAAGAAGTATGGAAATAAAGCTTGGTATGGCAAAGTTTGATCAGGATGGTAAGATAATTGAAGAAGTTGATCCTGAGGAAGACGAAATGACATATGAAACAAAGTTAGATGCCAACTATGCCAAATCAAATGCTAATGTGTCCTATTTGTATGGTAGTGACAGGTATGAGACATCTATTAAAGTTAGTAAGTCTGCCTATCCAAACGGGTCCGATTCCGTGGTTTTAGTTAATTCATCAAGCGCTGTATACGGTTTGATTGCAACACCATTTGCCGCTCTAAATAGGGCTCCGATACTCTTAACATCTGCAGAATCAATAAAGCCAAGTGTGCTTGCCGAGATACAGAGATTGAGACCAAAGAAAGTGTATTTAGTAGGCGATAGAAGTCATATATCAAAGGGGATTTCTAATGCGATAAAAGCAAATACAGGGGCTGAGATGGTTAGAATTTTTGGCCAGTACCCAGGTGATATATCAGCTGCAGTAGCTGAAAAAATACATGAAAGTCACAGGGTTGATACAGCATATGTAGTAAGTACTGAGTATGGTGTAGCAGATGCCTTGTCTATTTCTTCGATAGCAGGCAAGACCAAGGCACCTGTAATAGTTGCTAGCAAAAATTATGTGAATGCTAGGGCTTTCAAGTATCTAAATGATTGTGCCTATAATGTATACTATATAGGAGGACAGGATTCTATTTCTAGAAACCTAATAAATAAAATAAGTTCAGTGGTTAGGAATGGCGGACAGTCAAATAGAATATATGGTAATGATAGGTACCAGACTAACATAAATGTAATCAATAAATTTTATAGAAATAATGATATAAAGAGTTTGATAGTAACAAAGGCTGAAAATAGTGGTTTGATAGATACGGTAAGTGCTGGACCATTCGCTACACTGAAATCAGGGCCAATTCTGATAACTCATAGGTACAAGCTATCAGATGCTTCTCAGAATTTCTTAAATAGCGTTCAAGGTAATACCATCTACCAAATAGGTGGGGGGATTAGTAGTGCTGTTACTAATCAAATTAAGTCAAGTTTTCAGTCTAGACCAATAGCTAACAGGAATGTAGAAAAAGTTCCTGCACCAAGTGTGGGCAATGAAAATACTAAGCCTAGACCTAATCCTGGCCCAAGTAATGATAATGAAAATGTAGCTCCGACTGGCAAGGGTATAAGGGGGAAGACAATTGTTATTGACCCTGGTCATGGTGGTAAGGATTCAGGCGCAGTTGGACTGTACGGATACAAGGAAAAAGATTGGACCTTAAAGACAGCTATGGCCTGTGCAGACTATCTTACAAGGGCAGGTGCAAGGGTAATAATGACTAGAAAGAATGATACGTATCCTACACTTCAAGATAGGGCAGATATTACTAACAGTAACAAGGCTGTTTTCTTCTGTAGTATTCACTACAATAAGGGCGGAGATATAATAAACTCAGATACAGGTGAACTGAGTGGTAGAGGTGTAGAAGTATTTACTGGTAGCGGTAGTTTTGCCCAGAATAGTGCGAGAAAGGTACTGAATAGTATATTGTCAAAATTTAATTTGAAAAGCAGGGGAGTAAAAGATGGTACTCACCTATATGTTATAGCTAATACAGTATCACCTGCTATACTAGTAGAATGTGGATTTATGTCTAGTTCTCATGATGTAAGTCTCTTGAAATCAGATCAAGCATTAAGAACTATGGGTATACAAATAGCCAAGGGTATAATTGAAGGATTTAACTAGAAAGATTTTAAAGAAGATATATAGAGAATGTGTAAAAGTTCTCTATATATCTTTTTTTTCATCACAAGCTTTGCACAAATATTTAATATATAGTATAATGATGTAGTAAGTGAGATTATGTTTATTTCACATAAATAGGAGTTGGAGAATTAAGGATGAAAAAAATTATTAAATGTATGGCACTTATAGTAGTATTTTTGATTGTGTATATAGGTGGCGGAAAACTACTTGATAAATTATATTTTGATAAGTTTGATGTGGTTGATTATACAGGTGACACTAGATACGATACCGTGAATACTGTCCTTGATAAACGCTTTAAAAAAGCTGATACGGCAATAGTTGTGAATACGGAAATGATAGAACAAATAGTATCGATTGCACCGTATGCATACAATAGTAAGTATCCTGTTTTTTATGTTGAGAGCTATAATGTAAAGAAACCTGTTTATGAGCAGATGAAGAAATTGGGCATAAAAAAAGTTGTTCTTATTGGAGGAACTAATAGCCTGAATAATAGGGTTGAAAGATCATTTAAAAGGAATGGTTACAAGGTTAGTAGGATAGTAGAGTATAATAATACGGATCTTTCTATAAGGTTGGCAAATATAATGGCTGATAAGAAAAAGGTTAAGGCTGTGGGCCTGGTTAGCAATGACGTATTTGATTTGCCTAATGCTATATCTTTTTCACCTTATGCACAGAAAAATAACATACCAATAATCGTTATATCTGGAAAGGACGATGACCCAGCAAAGCTGAAAAATTATATTGATAAGAAGGGGATAAAAAAGGTTTTTATAATAACAAATAAAAATACTCTAAATAGAAATTACGACAAAATGTTTGAAAACGTGGTGAAAATAAGTGGCAAGGATAGGTATGAGGTTAATAGAAATATAATGGATCGCCTATATAAAAGAGGTGAAAAAATATACGTATCTAAGGGCGGAGAAGTGCTTCACAAGAGGTCGATAGCATCTGGACAGTTAATAAATGCAATGGCAATAGCACCTCTGGCAGCCGATAACAATGCCCCTCTCTTACTGATAGAAAATAATTATCTAGCAACTGCAGATGAAAAATTAGTTGAGGAGAGAAAATATACCCAGTTAAATCAAGTTGGCTTTAAAATAGAAAGAAGGAATTTCTTCAATGTAGAAAGGTTTAAATTGGTTACAACTATATTTTTGATTTTATTATCGATATTTATGGTTATAAGGCTTCTTATAAAAAAGGATTCGACTTTGGCTGGCTTGTAAATTTATAAAATTTTTAGTATAATATAAAGTTGTCATACGCATAATATATAGCGTATTTTACTGATGAGGGGAGGACAATAATGACTCTTAACAAATACAGTGGAGATGATATAGAGTTAAAAGAATATATTGACACCATAGATTATAGTATAGTAAAGGGTGGCATAGGTTTGGAATTATGTCAGAGGATTGTTGATATAGTACTGAGTCTTATAGCTATGATAGTTGGAATACCTATCATGCTTATAGCGGGTATTTTTATAAAAATTGAAGATAATGGTCCTATTTTATACAAGCAGGAGAGACTGGGAAAAAATGGTAAAGAGTTCTACGTATATAAATTGAGGTCAATGAGAACTGATGCCGAAAAATTTGGGGCACAGTGGGCAGAAAAGGATGATCCAAGAGTTACCAAGGTTGGAAAGTTTATAAGAAAGACTAGGATTGACGAAATACCACAGCTATTTAATATTTTCAAGGGTGATATGGGTATAATCGGTCCTAGACCTGAAAGACCAGGTTTCACTAAAGAATTTGAAAAAAGATATGGACATTTCGTATTTAGACTAGCCATCAAGCCAGGTCTTACAGGTTGGGCACAGGTGAATGGTGGATATGAAATAGATGCCGGAGAAAAACTAAAGTATGATCTTTATTACATAAAAAATAGAAGTTTACTTTTAGATATAAAGATAGTTCTTATGACTGTTAGAGTTATATTTACAGGTGATGGAGCCAGATAGAAGGGAAAGTTTTAAATGGACGAGATGGGAAAATTATATACTAATAAGTTGGTTTCGGTCATTATGCCTGTATATAATGCAGAAAAATACTTAGAAGAAACTTTGGATAGTGTTTTGAATCAGACTTATGAAGATATAGAAATTATTTGTGTAGATGATATGTCTAGTGATGGTTCTAGAGATATTTTAGGGAAATACAAAGAAAAGAGTAAAAAAATAAAGACTATTTATTTGACAGAAAATGCTGGAGTTGCAAATGCTAGAAATGTTGCTATTCAAAATGCTGAGGGAAGGTTTATAGCATTTTTAGATAGTGATGATGTGTGGCTACCAGAAAAGATAAGTCGTCAAATAAACTTCATGTTGGATAATCAGTATGAATTCACTTTTACCAGTTATAGGTTTATAGATGCAGATAGCAACTTAATGAATACTATAGTAAAGGCCAAGAGAGAATTAACTTATAATAAATTATTAAAACATAATGCAATTGCATGTTTGACAGTAGTTATAGATAGGAATTATGTGAACGATATTTACATGCCTAAAACTAGGCATGAAGATTATGCTGCTTGGCTGAGGATACTAAAGAAGGGTTACAAGGCATATGGTCTCAATGAGCTTTTAGCTCTTTACAGGACAAGGCAAAATTCTCTTTCTGGCAATAAACTAAAGGCTGCTACTTGGACTTGGAATATACTGAGGAATGAAGAAAAGTTGGGACTATTTAAGTCAGTGTATTGTTTTGCTAACTATGCTTTTGTTAATGTGTTTAAGCATTTTTTATCTAAATAGCAGAACAATTTTAAATTGTAGAAGAAGGGAAATATAATATGAAATTCAGTTTGTTGTTGGGAACATACGGTTCAAGATTGAAAGAACTAGATGTTCTATTTGATAGTTTGGATAGGCAGACGTATAAAAATTTTGAAGTAATAGTTGGTTCACAAACTAATTTTAATGAAATAGATGAATTACTAAAGAAACATAGTTTTGAATATAAGCATATTGATGCAGGTGGTGTTGGATGTTCTGTAAGCAGGAATGCTACAATGGATTATTGCACAGGTGATATATACACTTTTACAGATGACGATTGCTGGTACACTGATAATGCTCTGGAAATAGTTAATGATCACTTCGAAAAGTACAATCCTGATGTAGCAATATTTCAAAACTTTGATCCAATAACTAAGAAATCTACAGCAGATTACCCAAAGGAGGCAATACTGGGTATATCTAGGATGCAGACTTTGAAACAGATTACTTTTGATATGTGGTTTAATGCACATCAACTGGATCCAATGACTCACAGGTTTGACGAGAGGTTTGGTATTGGTAAGAAGTATAATTCTGGTGAAGAAAATGTCTTTATAATGGATGCATATAAAGAGGGAAAGAAAAAAATGTACTATTTTCCAATAATTGTATCTTATCATCCATATAAAAAAGTTAATTATACTGATGAAAAATCTATATTAGGAAAGGGGCCTCTTTTCAAGAGATTGTTTGGAAGTTTTTGGGGATTTTTCTTATTTATAGCATTTGGATTTAAAAAAATGAAGATAATTAAGGATAGCAATGATGGAAGATTCTGGGGAATCTTTATGGCAGCTATCAAGGAACAACTTAAATTTAGAGTTTAAGGGTGGTATTATGAGTCTAGTTGAAAAAGTTGTTAGACTTAGCAAGAATTCTTTAGAAATGCTGGTCTATAATAGTAGGATAAGTAAATATAGAGGACAAGAAAAATATAAGAACATGTGGCTTATATCCGAAAGAGGGGTTGAGGCTAAGGACAATGGTTATGTTTTCTTTAAGTATTTAAGAGAAAATCATCCTGAAATAAATGCATGGTATGTTATAGATTCTTCTCACAAGAAAGATTACGATAGGGTTAAGAACCTTGGTAATATTATCGAGTATGGTAGTGATGAACATAAAATAGCCTTTCTTTTATGTGAGTATGCTATATCTTCACATCTTGGTTTTTTGGAGCCATGGAGCTACAAGCTTTACAAATTATTGTTAGATAGGAAGGATAAAAAGAAATTTGTACTATTGCAACATGGTATTATATTGAGTGATTTAAGTATGTATTACAATGCTTCAAATAAGATTGACCTCTTTATTACAACGACAAAACGTGAGTATGAGTCCATATGCGGACCAAATTACGGCTTTGATGATGGGGTTGTTGTACGAACAGGTATAGCTAGGTATGATAGATTAAACGAGTTTAAAACAAAAAAGCAAATTCTATTGATGCCAACCTGGAGGCAAACTATTATAACACCTTCATACAAGAAACAGAATAAGCTGGATATGACTAGTTTTATATCCTCAGACTATTTTAAATCTCTTAATTCTTTGATAAATAATAAGGAACTTTCAGACTTGCTAGATAAATATGACAGGGATCTTATCTTTTATCCTCATTTTGAGATGCAACCTTACAAGGGATGTTTTGATCTTGAATCTAGTAGGTTTGTTTTGGCTGACAAGGACGATTATGATGTTCAGACCTTGCTTAAGGAATCAGAGCTATTGATTACAGATTTTTCATCTGTGGCCTTTGATTTTGCATATATGAAAAAACCTTTGATCTATTATCAGAAGGTAAAGGATGATAAGTATGAGCCTGGTTATTTTAATTATGAACTAGATGGTTTTGGAGATATAATACTGGATGAAGAATCACTAGTAGATAAACTATCTGTTTATCTTGAAAATGAATTTATGATGGAAGATAAGTACGTCAAAAGGGTAGATGAATTTTTCGATCTAAGAGATGGTAAGAATTGTGATAGGATATTTGAAGCTGTATTGGGCTTGGAGAAATAGTTTATACTAGGGGAGCAGTTAGATGTTAAAAGATAAGTGGAGGAATTTATTCGGTATAGTAATAGTCTTTATGGCTGTTTTTAAGTTTTATGGAGACTTTTTTGATATGAATTCCTTTTCTAGGTATATAATGGTGCTTAGTTTGGGTTTATCAACTATAATGATAGCAACTGATTTAAAAAAATTTAATATTGTCCATTTATTTGTTTTTGTATTGGCTGGAATACAGTTTGCATTATCCAAGAATATAACTATGGCATATGTCTATTATCTTTGTTTGGGACTATATACATGTGATTTTAGAATACTGGTAAAGTGGTTTATGATTTTTAATGCTGCATTTTTTTCAATATACTTGGTTAGTAATCTCTTGGACATACACCCTACTGAGTATTTGGAAGGCAGGAATGACTTCGGCTTTGGTAATCCAAATTCGTCATTCATATGCATGTTTTTAATATGGTCATCATACTTTTATTATGTGTTTTACAGCAAAAAAAAGATAGACTTTTTAGTTTTGTTTTTGATGGCCTTTTTGATGTATTCACAGACTATAACTAGGACTGGTCTATTAACTGCTATTATGACAGCACTTGCCTTCTTGATTTTGAGAAAGATAGACGTAAGAAAAAAGAAAACAGCTGTTATAATAGGTATATTTCCAATATTTATGTCTATACTAAGTATATTGGTTGCCTTGTTTGGGAATGGTGACTACTACTTAAATAAAATATTATCTCATAGACCCCTATATTGGCATTCGTATATTACTCATCCTACTAGTGGTATCAATTTATTTGGTTACACACCTAATATTAGAGATATATTATTTTCACAGAGGATGCCACTAGATAGTGGTTATATATGGACCCTGTATAGTATGGGTATTATAGTCTTTGTAGTTATTATAGGTTTTTTGTGTTTGGCAATTTACAACCTGTGCAGGGAAAACCAAAAAGACAAGGTACTTTTGATAGTAAGTATATTGATTTATTGTTTTGCGGAAAGTATATTGGTAGATATTGCCAGCAATATCAGTATAATACTATTGGTATACGGCATATCCAAGTTTGATATTAGAAAAATAGATTTTAAAAAGATTTCTTTAAGTGGAATTAAGTTTAATAAGAGAAAGTTTAAGAGAGCTAAAAATGCTAAAGGCAGTATTAGTTAGGAGATAGATATCATGAAAGAAGGTTTGGTATCGATAATAACACCCGTATATAATGCAGAGGAATTTATAGTGGAAACTATAGAGTCTGTTCAGGCTCAGACCTTTAAGGACTGGGAGTTATTATTGGTGGACGATTGTTCAAAGGATTCTTCGGGCAAGCTGATAGAAGCAAAGGCCAAGGGAGATGATAGAATTAAATATATTAAGCTAGAAAAAAATTCTGGGGCAGCCGTTACTAGGAATATCGGACTTTCAGAGGCTCAAGGTAGGTATGTGGCTTTTTTGGATAGTGATGATATCTGGAAACCGGAGAAACTGGAAAAGCAGTTGGCTTTTTTGGCTGATAGGGAAGTTGCATTTTGTTTTACATCATATAGGTACACCAATTCAGATGGTAGTCCAACATCCAAGGTGGCTAGGGCACCAGAAAAGATAGATTATAATGGTCTCCTAAAGAATACAATTATAGGTTGTTCTACAGTTTTGATAGATAGGGAACTGATGGGAGACTTCATGATGACAAATGTCAGACGTGGTCAAGATACGGCTACTTGGCTTCACCTATTAAAGAGGGTAGACTATGCCTATGGTATATATGAAGACTTGGTCTGGTATAGGATAGTCAAGGAGTCCTTGTCGCACAACAAGTTCAATGCGATAAAGAGGACTTGGAATACATATAGAAATATAGAAAAACTTAGTCTGTGGAAGGCGTCTTATGTGTTTATTTTTTATGCATATAATGCAGCCAAGAAGAGACTTAAAAAGGAGAAATAGGACCTGGTTCAGTAATAATTAAGGATACAGGCATAGAATAAGTTCGTCGGCTAGGAGGTTTATATGGCAAAGATTTGTTATTTGGCAGATGCTTCAAACCCTCATGTTAAGAAGTGGTGTGACTTCTTCTTAAAGAAGGGCTATGAAATAGAGATAATATCGCTAAATGGTGGTAGTATAGAGGGCGTTAGAGTTCATAATTTCCAAACAAATGTAAATGAAGTTAGGAATAAGGGCTTGTTTAGCAAGTTTAGTTACCTAAAGCATAGGAAGGAAATCAAGGCCCTTATAAATAAGATTCAGCCAGATTTTCTGCACGCCCAGTATGCGAGTTCTTATGGTTTTTTAGGAGCCTTGATGGGATATAGACCATATGTCCTATCTGTGTGGGGTACAGATATATACGACTTTCCTAGAAATGGTCTACTTCAGAAGATGATCATAAAGTATAATTTTAAGAAGGCGGACTATATATTTTCAAACAGTGTAGATATGGCTAGAGAGGCCAATTTATATACAAACAAAAAGGTTGATATTACTTACTTTGGGGTTGATACCAAGAGGTTTACGCCTATGGAAGATGCCAAGGACAAGGATTATTTTACCTTTGGAATAATAAAGAGTCTGGAAAAAAAGTATGGAATCAAGTACCTAATAGAAGCCTATGACAACTTGTATAGCAAGTACGAGGGCGTCTATAATGGGAAAAAATTAAGGTTATTGATAGGTGGAAGTGGACAGGAAGAGCCTGCTCTTAGGGACCAGGTAGCAGGACTAAAATCAAGAGAATCAATTACTTTTCTTGGAAGGGTTCAAGCTCATGTCATAGTTGAAACATATAATTCTTGTGATGTGTGTGTATTCCCATCATTAAGAGAAGGTTTTGGTGTGTCTGCAATAGAATCTCAGGCCTGTCAAGTGCCTGTAATCATCACCAGGGTAGGTGGCCATCCAGAATCAGTTGATGAAGGAAAAACAGGTTTGATAGTTGAATCCAAGTCTGCAGAGGAGCTTTTAGAAGCAATGGAAAAGCTGATGACTGATGATTCTATGAGGTTGTCTATGGGTGAAAATGCTAGAAAATTTGTAGTAGCTACATATAGGTTTGAAGATAATTTTGAAGATATATCCAAACTGTATGATAGAGTATTAGCGGATAAAACAAATAAATAAATATTGTGCAACAAGTTGGAGACAGTTTACTTGTTGGTATTGTGTATGTAATTATGGAAGTAAATGGACCTATTCTAGGTTTTCATGGAAGGTGAATTATGGCAAAATTGTCTAGAGTTATGATTGTTGGTGCCGGTGAAGCTGGTCAGATGGTCATCAGTGAAATAAATAAAAATAAAGGAAAATTAAACAGGAAGGTTGTTGCACTTGTCGATGATGATGACCAGTTAATAGGTCAGCTAGTTTGTGGCAAGATCGTTGACGGCAAGGTCGATGATATACCTACACTTGTGAAGAAGTTTATGGTTGATGAAATCATATTTTCTATAGCGAATATAAGTAATAAGAGAAAAAAAGAAATAATAGATATATGTAGGACAACTTCATGCTATACAAAAACTATACCTAGTTTTTTGGAGATAATAGATGGCAAGGTTGATTTTAAGTTGATTAGGGATGTCGAAATAGATGACCTACTTGGTAGGGACCCTGTGAGCCTTGATATGGATAAAATTAGGGACTATATATCTGATAAGATTGTAATGGTTACAGGGGCAGGAGGAACGATAGGTTCTGAATTGTGTAGACAGATATACAAGTACGGACCTAGCAAGCTTGTACTACTAGATAATTACGAAAATAATGTTTATAGCATACAGCAGGAGCTGGTAATGAAGTATGAAAACCAGGTTGAAATGGATGTAGTTATAGCAAACGTAAGGGAAGAAAAAAGGTTAGACCAGTTATTTTCAAGCTTTAAGCCAGATATTGTATTTCATGCGGCTGCTCACAAACATGTTCCACTAATGGAAGCTAATCCAACAGAGGCAGTTAAAAACAATGTGTTTGGAACTTTGAATTTGTTGAAGGTTTCAGATAAGTATAAAGTCAAGAAGTTTGTTTTGATATCTACTGACAAGGCTGTAAATCCTACAAATATTATGGGAGCTACAAAGAGGTTGGCAGAGAAGTTGATCCAGATATATAATGGAATTAGTTCTACAGACTATGTAGCAGTCAGATTTGGAAATGTCCTGGGTAGCAATGGTTCAGTTGTACCTCTTTTCAAGAAGCAAATAATGGCAGGAGGTCCTGTTACCGTTACTCATAAGGATATAATAAGGTATTTTATGACTATTCCAGAGGCCGTTGCCCTAGTTATGCAGGCAGGTGCTATGGCACATGGTGGAGAAATATTTGTTTTAGATATGGGTGATCCGGTCAAGATAGATGACCTGGCTAGAAATATGATAAGATTGAGTGGTTTTGAACCAGATGTAGATATAGATATAGTTTATACGGGTCTAAGACCGGGTGAGAAATTATATGAAGAATTGCTTATGGCCGAAGAAGGTTTAAAAGTTACAGATCATAATAAAATTTTTATAGGTAGCCCACAGAGGTTTAATGAGGAAGAGATTTTTAGTCGACTAGCTGAGATGAAGGCAGCTGCAGTTGAGGAAAATTCTGATAAAGTAGTAAGTTTATTAAAGATATTAGTTGATACATATAGGAATCCTGATGATGTCAACAAGTTAATATAGAGGAGAAAGTTATGTCAAAAGCAGCAAGGGCTACCGTCCTTTTAATGGTAGTTACCATATTGTCTAAGATGCTGGGCCTAATTAGGGATAGCGTCTTGGCTTCGGCCTATGGTACAGGAAAGTATGCAGCTGTATATGTGACTGCTAATAGTATATCGACTATATTGTTTGCAGTAATTGGTACGGCTATAGCTACAAGCCTGATACCCCTTTACAATAAATTGGAAAATGAAGATTCTAGAGAAAGAGCCATGGGATTTCTAAATTCAGTTGTAAATCTCGTGGTTATAGTATGTCTAGTAATAGCAGTTGTAGGTATAATATTTGCGGGACCACTAGTCAAAATATTTGCACCAGGTTATGAAGGTGATGTATATATACTATGTGTACAATATACTAGGATACTTTTACCTAGTATAATATTTGTAGGTTTGGCTAATATATTCACTTCCTATTTGCAGATAAAAAAGAGATATGTAATACCAGGTTTTATAGGTATGCCATATAGTATAATTATAATCGTATCTATATTTTTGAGTTTAAAGACTAGTCCCTTGGTATTGGTAGTTGGTACCTTGATAGCTATATCAGCAAAGGCCTTATTCCAACTTCCTTTTGTTTATAAAGAGGGATATAGGTATAGACCAAAGATAAATATTCATGATCCAGTCATGAAGGATATGATGATATTGATACTGCCAGTAGTAATAGGTGTCGGTGCCAATCAAATTAATTCAATAGTGGACAAGTCACTAGCATCTTTATTGGGTACTGATGTAGTTGCATCCTTCAGTTATGCAATAAAATTATACGAATTTGTCCAAGCCTTATTTATAACATCGATACTATCTGTTATATATCCGAGGTTGTCAAGCATGATAGTTTTGGACAGGATGGATAGCTTCTTGGACAGCATAAAGAAGACTATGAACGTTATAATTGTAGCTCTAGTGCCTATAATAGTTGGATGTATAGTTCTTTCTAGACAGATTGTTGAAGTTCTTTTCCAGAGAAATGCTTTTACATCTAAGGATACTACTATGACTGCTAGTATATTGCTTATATATGTGGTTGGTATTCTAGCGTTTGCACTTAGGGATGTTCTTACTAGAGGTTTTTACTCTATGGAAGATAGCAAGACGCCTATGATAAATAGTATTATAGCGATAGTATTCAATATTAGTTTAAATTTGATATTAATAAAGCCCCTGGGCTACAAGGGACTAGCAATTGCAACTGCTGTATCGGCATATATAGGTCTTTTCCTATTTAACATTAGTATGAAGAAAAAGGTTGAAGGTTATTCGGCAAGGGATAATTATATAGTTTTTGGAAAATCTCTTTTTGCCGCCTTAGTTATGGGTTTGGGTGTAAAGCTAGTATATGGAATAATTGGACCTGCTCTAATAGGTAGTTTATTGTTGAAATTGATAGTTTTGGCAATATCTGTAGGAGTAGGAGTAGTAGTATACTCGATAGTGATGCACTTCTTAAAGGTTGAAGAGTACGAAATGATTTTTGAAATGATTTTTGGGACTCTTGGTAAAAAAATTAAAAAGTTACAGAAAAAGTAGAAAATGTAAATATATATTTAGATACACAAGGCAAAAGTTACAAATTGTAATTTTTGCCTTGCTTTATTTGTCTACATATGGTAGAATTGTAAGTGTTGTGGGATATATTTTAACTAAAGGAGGCAGAGATGCAGTTTAAAAATATAACAAATAAAAAGATAATTGCCATAGCCTTAGCGACTATTATTATGTCATCGAGTGCTTTTATGTATACTAAAAATGTAAGTGCTGATGAACAGGTTGAAGTAATAACTACTCAACAAACTACTGAAGGTGATATAAATGCAGGTGCTAGAGGAGATGGTCAGCTTACTGAAGGTGGAGCAGAAGTAGTTTCTTCTGATGCAAGCAGTGATACATCTAATATACCAGAAGAAAGCCAGTTAGAAATTACTCCAAATGAAAATCCTATAAAGGCTGCTAGTAGCGGATTTAATGGATTTGTAAGGGAAAATGGAAAGTGGTATTTTTATGTAAATAATGTTCAGAAAAAGGGATGGATAGAGTACAAGGGTAACAAGTACTATGTTATAAATACCTATGCTCTTCCCCAAAATATGTGGAGAAAAATAAATGGATACTTATACTATTTTAATAAAGATGGTATAATGATTAAGGATCAGAGGATTAGTATAGAAGGTAAAGAATACCAATTCGACAAGAGCGGTCATATGGTTAGTTTGGACTCAAGTAAAAGGTTAAACGAAGTAACTCCTGAGCAAGGGAAGTTATATGATTTGGGTCAGCAAACATTGATCGAAGCTGCTTCTACAAAGAAAAATGGAGTCCTATATGAATGGGGAAAATACTACAGATATGTAGATGGAAAGAAAGTTAGGGGATGGTACAAACAAAATGGAAAGTGGTACTATTTCTTGAATACCCTAAATAGGGCAGAAAATATGTGGAGAAAAATACAAGGCAGTCTCTACTATTTTGACCAGAATGGTGTCATGGTATCCAATACAAGCAAAAATATTGGTGGCGTTACCTATAAGTTTAACCTAGGTGGTAGTCTGGCATGGAGTTCTTCTCAGATAAAGATTGACCAGGTGATAAATGTTGCCAAGTCAAAGATAGGGTCTAGGTATGTTTGGGGAGCGCAGGGGCCAAGTACTTTCGATTGCTCAGGATTGATGTTGTATGCCTTCCAGAATGGAGCAGGGATAACATTGCCTAGAGTTTCTAAAGATCAGGCTAAAAGAGGTACATATGTATCTAGAGCAAATCTAAGACCAGGAGACTTGATTTTCTGGGGAGCACCGGTTCATCATGTAGCCCTTTATATAGGCAACGGCAAGTATATACATGCTCCACAGCCAGGTTCTAATGTAACAATTGCCAACTTAGGTGGTTATACAACTGCAAGAAGAATAATACAATAAATGAAAGTTATGCCTGATGGCTTGCTCTGTTAGCTAGTTTGAATTATATGGGCAATTTAATCTATTAAAATATTGCGACTATAATCGACATTCATTTGTCGCATTAGAGTCGCATTTTTTTATAAAAATTTTTAATATATTCACAGTATGTCAATTGTTTTATAGATTTTTTAAATATCTTTGATAGGAATATCTATAGATTTAATAAATAACCTAAATAAATATATTCAATTTATCTATAATCGTTGATTTCCAAGAAGATTTTATAGTAGTATATAAAGCATAACATAAATAGTCTATTAGCAAAAAAAACCTATAGAATGTTCGTGTTTTTGACATACTAGCTGAATAGTGTTTTATTAGGAGGGAAATAATGAAAAGGAAGATTTCTTTTGTGGCAACGTTAATTCTGGCTCTTGGTATGATATTATCATCTATGGCTAGTTTAGGAGCAGTCAAGGCCCAGGATTCAGAAGTAAGGGCGGCTTGGATATCAACAGTATTCAATATTGATTGGCCTTCCAAGGCTTCTTATGGAAATTCTAAAAGACAAAAACAAGAATACATTACCTTGCTTGACAAGCTTCAATCTACAGGTATAAACACAGTCATGGTTCAGGTTAGACCGGAGTCAGATGCCTTTTATAGGTCTAATATCAGTCCTTGGTCTAGATTTTTGACAGGCCAGCAGGGCAGGGATCCAGGTTATGATCCCCTACAATTTGTATTGGAAGAATCTCACAAGAGGGGGATAAAGGTTCATGCTTGGTTCAATCCATATAGGGCAAGCATATATAAGGATATCAGTACTACATCTCCATCTAATCCAATAAATACACATAGGGATTGGGTGATTAACTACCAGGGCAAGTGGTATTATGATCCAGGTAAGCCAGAGGTGACTCAGTATATATCAGATGTAGTTGCAGAAGTAGTAGAAAACTACCAGGTAGATGGAATACATTTTGATGACTACTTCTATCCGGGTCCAGGTTTCCCTGATAGTGCCACATATAGTCAGTATGGCAGTGGTAATATCGAGAACTGGAGAAGAGCTAATATAAACAATATGGTTAAGACAGTTAGAGACAGGATCAAGTCAATAAATTCTAATGTATCTTTTGGTATCAGTCCAGCGGGTATATGGAGGAATTCAGGAAATGATTCAAATGGTTCAAGGACTAATGGTGGAGAATCATACAACAAGCAGTATGCAGACACTAGATACTGGATCAAGAATGGTCTAGTAGACTATGTGGTACCTCAGGTATACTGGAGGATAGGCCATCCAAAGGCAGACTATGCTACACTAGTTAAATGGTGGGCAGACCAGGTTAGGGGTACAGGAGTAGACTTATATATAGGCCAGGGTATCTACAAGCATGGTCAGTCTGACTACAATGGTGAAAATGTAGCAGCAGAGATAAAGAGTCAGATTAACCTAAATAGAAGATATCCAGAAATAAAGGGAAGTGTATTTTTCTCAGCCAAGGATATTGTGAACATAGGTCAGGTTGCCAATGATTTAAAGTCTTTATATAATACACCTAGCCAGCCTGCAGATCCAAACAGAAGGTATCCATACCAGAACAAGCTGTGGGGGGCAGATAGGTCAGAAACAGCTATAAGGATTAGCCAACAGGGTTGGAGAAAGGGCTCTTCAACAGTTATATTGGTAAATGGTAAGGATCTAATATCTGGAGTAGTATCCAGTCCACTTGCAGCTAGCTATGATGCTCCTATTTTACTTAGCTATCCAAACAAGGTTAGTGACAATACTATCAAGGAGATAAAGAGGTTAGGTGCTAAGAGGGTAATACTAGTAGGAACAAACAATTTTGCTATGAATAAGGACCTAGCAAGTATTAAGGGCAAGCTATCTAATATAAGTATCGAAAAGATATATAGCTCAGATATAGAAGTAGCATCTAGGGAGATAGCAGACAAGATAGCAGAACAGAAAGAAATTGATACAGTATATGTAGCTAGTAAGGATGCCCTAGTTGATGTCTTGTCGATAGCATCTAAGGCAGGTAAGAATAAGAGTCCTATATTAGTATCTTCAAAAAATACTATGAATAAGGAGTCAGTAAATTGGTTAAAGAACAAGCAAATTAATAATATACATTTTATAGGTGGCCCAGATTCTCTATCTGATGCAGTTGTAGACCAAGTGGGAGCTGAATTGGGAATCAACCTGAGGTCAAACAGAATATATGGTAATGATAGAATTGAGACAAACACAAGAGTCATTGAAAAATTCTATCCAGATTCATTCTCTCCAAAGGTATTTATAACTAGGAGTAATGCTCCAATAGATGCAATTACAGTTAGTGCCTTTGCTCAGAGGTCTGATTCACCAATAGTATTAGCATCATCTAGGGTGTCAAAATATCAAAATGATGTCCTATATCCTAGGAGCACAAGTCTCCTATACCAGATAGGTGGGGGTATAAATGAAAACTCATATAGGCAGATATACAAGCTACTTGAAGGTGTGATGAAGTAGTTTTTCTTGAAAAACACCCTCAAGTATGAATTTGGTATTATTCGTTAGACGATTGATATAAATAAAATACAAGGGGGTGTTTTTTAATGAATGATGCATTATTAAAAATCGTAGTAGCCATAAATGGTATACTATGGGGAAAAGTTTTACTGGTAATCCTTATTGGATGTGGTATTTTCTTTACTATATCTTTAAGGGGTATACAGCTAAGAAAATTTGCCAAGGCTTTTAAACAGGCTTTTGGTGGATTTAGTTTAAAGGGTGAAAAGGCCGGGAAAGACGGGATGTCATCATTCCAGTCTCTTGCAACAGCAATAGCTGCCCAGGTTGGTACAGGTAACCTAGCAGGTGCTGCAACAGCGATCGTTTCAGGTGGTCCAGGTGCAATATTCTGGATGTGGATCAGTGCTTTCTTTGGTATGGCAACAATATTTGCCGAAGCAGTTTTGGCACAGTTATTTAAGAAAGAGATCAATGGACATGTAACTGGTGGTCCAGCCTACTACTTAAGGTATGGTCTAAACAGCAAGTTCTTATCATCATTTTTTGCAGTCACAATAGTTTTGGCCCTAGGCTTTATAGGTAATATGGTTCAGGCAAACTCAATTGGTACAGCTTTTGAATCAGCTTTTCATGTGAACCCACTAATAGTTGGTATTGTATTAGCAATTATATCTGGATTTATCTTTGTTGGTGGTGTTGCTAGAATAGCTTCTTTCACAGAAAAGATAGTACCAATTATGGCAGGTTTTTATATACTAGGTGGTATAATAATACTTGTAATGATGGGTTCTCAGACAATTGACGCTATTAGGCAGATTTTTGTTGGAGCCTTCAATCCAACTGCAGTTATAGGTGGTGCTGCCGGTGTAGCTGTCAAGGATGCAATTAGGTATGGTGTCGCTAGAGGTCTATTCTCTAACGAAGCAGGTATGGGTTCTACACCACATGCTCATGCAATTGCCAAGGTAGATGATCCTACTCAGCAGGGTCTAGTTGCTATAGTAGGTGTATTTATAGATACATTTGTAGTACTTAATGTAAGTGCCCTAGTAATTATAGCTACTGGTGCCAACTTATCAGGTGAAACAGGTATAGCCGTAACTCAGAAGGCCTTTGAGACAGGCTTTGGAGCATTTGGTTTGGCCTTTGTTGCCATAGCCCTATTGTTCTTTGCCTTCTCAACTATAATAGGATGGTATTTCTTTGGTGAAGCCAATATCAAGTACCTATTTGGTGAAAAGGGTCTAACTCCATACAGGCTGATAGTACTTGCATTTATAGTATTGGGTACATGTCTACATGTAGACCTTGTTTGGGAATTAGCAGATATGTTCAATGGTATTATGGTAATACCTAACGTTATAGGTCTAATAGGTCTGTCTAAGTTAGTTAAAGACGCACTTGAAAAGGCAGAAGATAAGCATATACTTTAATTTTACAAAATACAAAATCGGGCGAATTTGATAACATGTCAAATTCAGCCCGATTTTTTCATTCTTAGATTATTCTCTTAGCTTTACAAGATAAGTTGACTTATGCTGATTAGGTCTATAGTCTAGTAGTCAATATCGTCAAATATAAACTGCTTTAAGAATTTTGTAGACACTGGGTCATATCTAATTACCCATCCGTGTCTACCATATATACCGTTAGTAGTATATTGTGGATTATCAACTAGTGGGAATTCTTTTTGTTTTATATTGTCAGTACCTATTCTAAGCGCATCTATTCCTATCTTAATCATATTTGTTGGAGACATACTAGAATCTATATATGGGGCTGCAGCCCTTAGTATCATAGGATACTTCAAAATAGATGTGTCCTTTATCTCCTTCATAATACTAGATACAATCATTCTTTGTCTATTATCCCTACCAAAGGCAGAATCATTGTGTCTGATTCTGGCAAATGACAAGGCCTGGTAGCTATTAAGCTTTTGGGTTCCAGCGTTTTCTACTAGCTTCATTGGCCCCTTGTCCTTATTTGTAGACCATGAATATGTCTCCGGTATAAACTTGTTGAGTTCAGCTATTTCATTTTGAGTAACGTCTACTGTAACTCCACCAAGACTATCAATAATGGCCATAAATGATTGGAAGTTGATCATGGCAAATTCATCTATATCTATATCAAAATTTTCTTCAATTGTCCTGATTAATAGGTCCTCTTTACCAAAGGCATAAGCGTGTGTCAATTTTGACTTGCCATAGCCGGGTATACTGACAAAAGTATCTCTAGCTAGGGATGTTATTTTTATATCATTATGGACGCTGTCAAGAGTGACAATCATCATAGAATCTGACCTAGAAGAAGTCTCTCCAGGCCTAGCATCCGTTCCCATAACAAGGATATTTTTGATGCCATCTGCATGCATATGTGACTTGTCATGAAGACTACTTGTATTGAGGTCTTTATTATGGACGTCTTTTAGTATAGAAGTAGTTAGGGCAAAGGCTCCAATTGGTAGCAATATGACTAATACAAGTAAAAATCTGACGAAATTTCTGAGTTTAAACATTTAAACACCTACCTTTCTAGCCAATTATATTCCAATAAGATTAAATAAACCATAACTGCAGAGTCTACCCTTTTCACCAATAGCAAGCCAGTATTAAATTGATAAAAATCGGATATAGCTATTTATCTATGTCAATTTAGAGTTTATATAAGGCATAAAGGGTATTATAAATGAAAAAATAGGAGCTTTACATTCATTTAGCTGAGTTTTAGAATGTAAAGCCCCTATTTTTAAATGCCATATACCAAGACGATCTTCAAATGGTAAATGGCTATATTCGAACATATATCAATTTAATAAGCAACAGACATATATTCCCTATCTCTAATATACTGTGTTTTGTTTCCGGCCTCTTTCCACAATTGCTGGGCTGTTGTGATTTCTCCCGGCGTAGGTTTTATATTGTCAAATATATACTTGTGAAGCAAGTCAACCTCATAGCTCTCAAACGGTATTACATAGCCAGACTCTGGAAGTCTAATCTCATTTTCCGGGTGAAGAGGGAACTGCATAGTATCAATAGTCAAGTTACCTATTGATAGGACATCCTTACCTAAATACATAATATCTGTAGGATTCATATTAGTCTTTACATATGGCTTGACAGCATCAAGTAGTTTAGGATACTTGGTTATAGAAATACCATTTACCTTGTGGATAATCGCCTCTATTACCTTTCTTTGCCTATCATCTCTTTGCATCGTTCCGTCACTCTTTCTGATTCGAGCATATGTAAGAGCCTGGTAACCAACTAAAGTCTGCCTACCAGATTTTTTGAATTCCTTTATTGGACCATTTTTATGGTCACTCCAATAGTAGCACTCAGTGACAAACCTATTTAGCTCAGGAATTTCTTGTTTCTTGACATCTATCTCGATGCCACCTAGGGCATCAACTATATCCATAAAGGAGAAGAAATCCACCTTAGCATAGTTCTGTATATCAAGTTTAAAGTTATCTTCTATAGTTTGTATCAACAATTTTTCCTTACCGTATGCATATGCATGAGTCAGTTTTTGGTAGCCATGATCAGGTATCTTGACATAGGTGTCCCTACCAAGTGATGTTAATTTTAGTTTTTTATGCTTGTTATCCACAGTCAATATCATCATGGAGTCTGACCTAGCCACTTCCTCACCAGGTCTGGCATCACTACCAACCAAAAGTATATTAATAATCTCATTATCGAACTTGTATTTATTTGAAGTCAACATATCAAAATTACCATTTATTTGCATGCTTTTTAGCTTTGAATAGACAACCCCGGCAAAAGTAACTGGGATTGCAACGACTAGGACTGCTAGAAAAATCACGAATTTTCTAAGAGCAGACAAAAAATCACCTTCTTTTCTTTAAAGTTACATAAACTATTATATTAAATAAAGTTTGACTAGTAAAGGGGAATATTGAAAAATATGGATAAATTTTATTTGATTTATATGACAAGTGGTATATGGTATAATATTAGTGAAAAGCAATATTATGAGGAGGGTTTATGGTAAAATTAATAACAGTAGATATGGATGGTACATTTTTAAATGACAATAAGGAAATGAGTCCTGAATTTGATAGGGTATTTAAATCCTTGAAAGAGAAACAAATAAAATTTTGTGCAGCAAGTGGTAGGCAATTGGCTAGCCTCAAATCTGTATTTGATGAATATAAGGATGAGATGCTCTTTGTAGCTGAGAATGGTGCTGTAATGGAAATAGACGGTCAAGTAATTATTAATGCGACACTTACTAGAGATGTAAGTGATAGATTTTTGAATAGACTAAAGCAGTTAGACGATATGAGAATTCTGTATTGTACATCTGATTACTCATACATAGACAGGACAGATGAAGAGTCTATGGAAAATGCTAGAATGTATCTTCCTAAGTTTGGTATAGTAAAAGATTTTACTAAATTGGATAAATTACCAGTCAAGATATCTGTACATTCAAAAAATGGTTATTACAACGATTTTAAATTGTTGGTAGAGGAGTTTTCTGATGAAGCCAGCATATGTACATCGGGCTTTGATTGGTTGGATATTGTGCCTAAGGGAACCAACAAGGGGACTGCTATAGCCAAGATGCAGGATATGCTTGGAATTAGCCCTCAAGAAACAATGGCCTTTGGTGACCAGATGAATGATTTTGAAATGATTAACCAGGCCTACTATAGTTATGCTATGGACAATGCCATAGATGAAATTAAACAGATAGCTAGGTATACAGCTCCTAGTAACAATGAATTTGGTGTAGTGTCAACCATTAAGGAAGTATTTTCTATTGATTAGTAAGGAGTAGATTATGGGAAAGAAGGTTAAAAGAACACATAGGGGGTCTAGTAATAGAAGGATCAGTAGTCATAATAAGCCTAGTCAGCGCCAAAAAAGGGGCAATAGAAGTGGCAAGAAAAAAATTATAAAGTCTAGGCTATTTTTGATGCTATTTATCGTATTCATCTTCTTCTTTGCAGTAGGAAGGCTGGTATGGACTGGTCACAAAAATGCCCAGGCCAAAAAAGCCTTGGAAGAGGCTCAAAATCAGAAGTCAATAGAGGTTATGGAAGAAAAAAAGAGGAATGTCATAAATGTAGCAATAGATGCTGCCAAGGGTGGTATAAACGAAGGTATGACAGCCTATAGAGGCAGTCACAAAGAAAAGGATATAAATCTAGAAATAGCAAAATTTATAAAAGATAATTTATCAGGTCAGGAAGATATAAATGTGATAATGGTTAGAGCCTATGACGAGGACAAAAAGTTAGCAGATAGGGTAGCATATGCTAAAAAAAATCAGGCAGACCTCTATATTTCTGTAAGATTAAGTGCCCAGTCTGGTAGAAATGATGCCTCGGGTATAGATACCTACTATATCAGTCCAGAAAACATTGACTATAGTTCTCTTGATAAGTCGAAAGAGGAGTCTGCCAGCAAGGATATTAAAACTAATTCGAGTTCAAATGAGCTAGTTGGTAAGGACGATATAAATGAAAAAAGCAAGTCTGAAAAGGAAAAGACTATTAAACCAGAGAGAGATAACTTATCTAAGCTTTTGGCAGAAAATATTCAAAATACGACCATATCCTACATAGAAATGAGGGATAGGGGTATACTAGATAAAAAATTTGATATATTAAACTATACCCAGATGCCGGCTGTAATAGTCCAGTGTGGCTTTATCAGTAACAAGGATGATGCTGAAAAGTTGGAAAATGAAAAGTACCAACAAGATATAGCTCAAGGTATCAGTGAAGGCATACTAAAGTTTGTGGATGAAAATAGGAAGGCCATAATAAAGGACAGGATAAACTATAGGTAGTTCATTATCTGTCTTTGCAGAATTTACAGAAAATATTTAAATAAAAATTGGTATTTTACTAGATTTTCGGGTAAAATACTGATATAATAGTTTTTATCAGATGGATGGGGACGAAAAATGACCTCTAGGGTCGCAAAGCGTCAAAAGCCATTTGTTAAAGGAAAGTTTATAAGAAAGTCTATATCGTCTTAGGTTTTCACAAATACAAGATTTTTGGAGGTTATCATGGAAAAGAAAGTTACAATTATCAACGAAACAGGTTTACATGCTAGACCAGCTAGTATGTTCGTAAAGAAGGCATCTGAATTTAAGTCAAGCGTAGAGTTAATCCACGATGGTGAAAAGGTAAATGCTAAGTCAATAATGGGTATAATGAAGCTAGGTCTAGCTAAGGGAACTGAAGTAGTTATCGAAACTCACGGTGAAGATGAAGAGTTAGCTTTAAACTCAATAGTAGAATTAATAGAAAGTGGTTTTGGAGAAAAATAGTATAAACTAAACTGTAAAATGTTAAGAGTTTTCTCTTAACATTTTATTTGCATTTAATGGAGGTAGTTATGTTTTTTAATGGTATAGGAGCATCACCAGGGATTGTAATCGGTAAGGCCCTAGTGATAGAAGAAAATGAAATAGTAATAGAAAAGAAGTCAATCAGCGATCTTGATGCTGAAGTCAAAAAATTAAATGATGCAGTTGCAGTGTCAAAGGCTGAACTTGAAAAGGTGAAAGAGAAGGTAGCCAATGACCTAGGTGAGGAAGAGGCAGAAATCTTTGGTGCTCATTTATTGGTTCTAGAAGATCCTGAATTTATAGGTGAGGCAGAAAACAAGATAAAGTCAGAGTCTCTAAATGCTGAATATGCCCTAAATGAAGTAAAGGATATGTTCGTGACTATATTCGAGTCAATGGACAATGACTACATGAGGGAGAGAGCAGCGGATATTAAGGACGTTACAAACAGAGTACTTAGACATATATTAGGTGTCAAGATAGTAGACCTATCTGCAATTGACGAAGAAGTAGTCTTGGTAGCCCATGACCTAACTCCTTCAGATACAGCTACAATGAACAAGGCTATGGTTCAGGGCTTCTTGACTGACGTAGGTGGTAGGACTTCTCATACAGCTATTATGTCAAGGACACTAGAGATACCAGCAATAGTTGGCCTAAGTGATATCACAATCCAGGCCAAGGACGGAGATATCCTAGTATTTGATGGTGACAAGGGGCAGGTATACATCAACCCAGACCAGCCTCTAATCGATGAATATACAGAGAAGAAGAAGGTCTTTGAAGAAGACAAGAAGGCCCTAGCCCTATTAAAGGGTCAGGAATCTAAGACTCTAGACGGCAAGAGGGTTGAGTTGGCTGGTAACATAGGAACTCCAGATGATATTGAAGGCCTAATCAAAAACGACGCTGAAGGTGTTGGTCTGTACAGGACAGAATTCCTATATATGAACAATGACGAATTCCCAAGCGAAGACATCCAGTACGAAGCCTACAAGAAGGTTTTAGAAGGCATGGACGGAAAGCCTGTTGTAATCAGAACTCTAGATATAGGTGGAGATAAGAAGCTTAGCTATTTTGAAATGGAAGAAGAAATGAATCCATTCCTAGGATATAGGGCTATCAGGCTTTGTCTAGATAAGACAGAAATATTCAGGACTCAGCTAAGAGCCTTATACAGGGCTTCTGTTCATGGTAAGCTTAGAATCATGTTCCCAATGATATCTTCACTAGAAGAACTATTATCTGCTAAGGAAATGTGTCAGAAGGTTAAAGAAGAGCTAAAGGCCGAAGGAATTCAGTATTCAGAAGATGTAGATCTAGGTATGATGATAGAAATACCATCTGCAGCAGTAATATCTGATATATTGGCCAAGCATGTAGACTTCTTCTCTATAGGAACAAACGATCTCATCCAGTATACTTGTGCAGTGGATAGGATGAACCAGAAGATCAGTTATCTTTACAACCAGTTCAACCCGGCTGTATTGAGATTAATCAGACTAGTAATAAAGAATGCCCACCAGGAAGGCAAGTGGGTAGGTATGTGTGGTGAATCTGCAGGAGACCAGAAGATGATACCAATCCTGTTAGGATTTGGTCTAGACGAGTTCTCAATGTCTCCAATATCTATACTAAGAGCTAGAAGGTTGATAAATTCTCTTACGGAAGCAGATATGAAGAAGCTTTCTGATGAAGTTCTATCTTTAGGTACTGCCAAAGAAATAGAAGCCTATATGGACAAGTTTATAGCTTCTAAGTAGGTGGGACTAGATAGGACCAATATGGTACAACATATATCATATATATGACTCAAATAAACTAAAAAATAAAAAATATATGCTATACTAATTGATTTTTTAGGGGCTAAAAACCCTAAAAAATCAATAGTTTTAGCGATTTTACACAAATAAGGTAGATTGGATTATCATCCGTATACCTTATTTTTTTGTAAAAAAAGCTAGACGTAGGCCGATAAATGTGTTAATATAAAGTTGGAAATGATTTCCTGACGTTGAATATTAAGTGGAGGTGTAGCTCATGTTAGGCGATATTATAAGATATAATTTTTTTGCACTAGATGATGTAGATTATGAGACATTTTCTCTAGACTACGCAGTTGTTTTGGATATAGATGAAGACAAAAATACTGTAAAGATTTTGCCTATATCTAATAAATTTAGCAAGGATTGTATAGAGTCTTTTTGTATAGGTTTTATTCCTGGATTTGTAGAAATCAAGAATGAAGGCTATGTAAGTAACAAGCAGTATGTACACTTTAGTAAGGTTATCGATGTGAGGCCAGACGAATTACATCCAGTACACGTACAGGATTTGAGTGGGGCTATAGCAAAGGATGACAAGGGTAGTCCAATCAGTGTTGCCCTAACAGATGACCAGTTGGAGAAGATCTTGAGAAAATACAAGATATACGAAATTGGTGAGGAAAGAAACCTAATTAATCTGTTGATGAAATCAGATGCCCAGTTTATGCTAGCTGATTCTAATGAAATGGACCAGATTCGCAAGGTATGCAACAAGGAAATGGATAAGTACAGGGAATACAACTTTAAGGATAAGAAGGTCATAGTTTTCTTCGTTGGAGGTAAACGTTATTCAGTTGTCATGGTTCCTACTGACAACAAGGACCTATCATATAGAAATGAAAGTCTTAAGCTTGCCTTGGCTAATTAATTTGCTATTACTTTTTGTTTTTTTACAAAACTACCATAATAAACATGCACTATTACAGTGCAGGAACGCCGGAACTTACCACTCCGGCGTTTTTACTTTTTAAAATACATATGGATAAATGTATGGGCAAATAGTCTCAAAAGTCTTCAAAAGGTACCGAAATACTATATAAAAATATTTCATGAAAAAGCTAGTTATATATTTTTTTTGTGAATTGCATGATTATATGGTATAATAGTAGATATTTATGAAATGGAGGTGGATTTTTTGAATTTATTCAAAAAGGCAGTTGTTGCTAGTTTGGTCCTTGCCATGACGATGACAGTTGGATGTGGCAACAATAAAAATGCTGATACCAACAGTAGCGATAAGAAGCAAAAAATCGAATATATAACAGAGATTACTAAGGACAATGTAGAAGAAGTGGTTATTGAATATAAGGAGATATTGTCATACTATAATGACCTCAAGAATAATTTGAAGACTATAAGTGATGCTAGCAAGAATCCTGATCTTGAGAGTGACCTAGTTACAGCTAAAGATTCAATAAAGAATGGACAGACTCTTTTGGCTAGCACTGATACTAAATATAAACCCTTGAAAGAGGCCAAGGAGATACTGAAAAAAATGTATGTCAAGTCTCTTGATATGTCAGACCATGTATTAACTGATTCTGTAAAGTATAAGGAAGAGCTAAAAGATTATGATGTCCTATTTAAGGATTTCAAGGAAAAGATGGATAAGATAAGACTTGATATAGAAAAAGTAAGAGGTAAATCGCCTAAGCAGAAGGATGACCAGCCTATAACAGATGAAGTAGACAAAAATAAAAAAACTGATCTGAATGCTGACAAGAAGCAAGAAGATAGTTCAAATAAGAATACAAATAATGATAAGTCTGATGATTCTAGTAGAAGGTCTAGTAATAAAAATAATGATGAAGACAGGTCTGAAAGAAATAGTAAACCTTCTAACACATCTAAGCCAAGTAGAAACGAATCAAACCAATCAAATAGAAACGGTTCGAATTCAAACCAGGACCAGGGATTTGTTCCAAGGGTTTCTAGTTTAAATAATAGTTTGAGAAGTGAAATAAGGAGTGCAGGTGCAAATGCAGGCGCTAGTTTCAAACAGGGAGGCGGTAATGAGGCCCAGTTAGAATCAGCAGCAACTCAGATGTTCAATGACTTGGAGGGTGATAGTCCTATCCAGGGTAGTCAGTTATCAGAGGCAAGAGCCATATTTGTAGAAGCCTTTAAGGCAGCTTTCTATGGAAACTAATCTTGTACTTGTATAGAATTATAGAAAAATGAATATTAAATATATTTTTTAAATAAAAAACCAACCATGATAGGTTGGTTTTTTTGTCTTGTCTTATAATGGTGTGGTATAATAAAGAGTAAAGGATTTTTAAATTAGGAGGAAGTAAAGTGGAATTAATACACAAGTATAGTTTAAATGGATATAATATCGTCATAGATGTGAATGGGGGCGCTGTTCATGTAATAGATGACGTGACATATAGAGTCTTGGATTTTTATAAGGAAAAAGATTTGGATGCTATAGTTGAAGAACTAGCAGGTGAATTTGAAGCTGATAAGGTCAGGGAATCATATGAAGAAATAAAAAACTTGGAAGAAGAGGGTTTGCTTTATTCAGAAGATGAATACAAGTTCCACCCAAGCTTTGTAAATAGACAACCAGTGGTAAAGGCACTCTGTCTAAACGTCGCCCATGACTGCAACCTAAAGTGTAAGTATTGCTTTGCAAAGCAGGGTGACTTTGGAGGCAAGGCAGAACTAATGCCACTTGAAGTTGGTAAAAAGGCTATAGACTATGTAATAGCTAATTCAGGCAATAGGAGAAATCTGGATATAGATTTCTTTGGTGGTGAACCTCTGATGAACTGGCCAGTGGTCAAGGAACTGGTTAAGTACGGTAGGGAAGTGGAAAAGCCAGCAGGAAAAAATATTAGATTCACAATTACGACAAATGGAGTTCTTTTAGATGACGAAAAGATAGATTTCATAAATGAGCATATGCACAATGTAGTCCTATCATTGGACGGTAGGAAGGAAATAAATGATGGTATGAGGCCAACTGTCAATGATAGGGGTAGTTATGATATCATAGTTCCAAAGTTCCAGAAATTAGTTAGACAGAGACCAAAGGACAAGTACTACTATGTAAGGGGTACCTTCACTAGGGACAACCTTGACTTTTCTCAAGATGTCAAGCACTTTGCTGATTTAGATTTTGAATTGACATCTATAGAACCGGTTGTAGATGATGAATCTAATCCATTTGCCCTAAGAGAGGAAGACCTACCAAAGATTTTTGAAGAATACGAAAAGTTTGCAGATGAATTGGCTGATAGACAGCTAAGGGGAGAAAAAATGAAATTCTTCCATTTTATGATAGACCTAAACCAGGGACCATGTGTAATCAAGAGGATCACAGGATGTGGGGCAGGTAACGAGTACATATCTATTGTACCAAACGGGGATATTTACCCATGCCACCAGTTCGTAGGCAAGGAGGAATATATCCTAGGAAATATAAATGACGAAAAAATTGAGATACCTGAAAATATAAAGACTATGTTCAGAGAGGCTCATGTATATAATAAGGAAACTTGCCAAACATGTTGGAACAAGTTCTACTGCTCAGGTGGATGTCATGCCAATGCAATAAACTTCAATAATGACATCAGAAAACCATATGATTTAGGATGTGAGATGCAGAAAAAGAGGACGGAATGTGCCATCATGATTCAGGCAAAGCTATTGACTGAAGGTGAATAATATATGAGGATAAGTTACAAATATCTAGGCAGATACAAGGAAATTGCAGGCGTTTTAATTAAATATGGATTTGGATTTATAGTAGACAGACTCAATAAGGACTCCCTGACTGCCAAGGTAGTTGGACATGGACCTAGTAGCAAGATCAAGTCTATGACTACAGCCCAAAGACTCAAGTGTGCCCTAGAGGACCTGGGTCCTACCTATATCAAGATAGGTCAGATACTCAGCACTAGGAAGGACATATTTGATGATGATGTCATAGGCGAATTGAGTAAGCTGAGGGACAATGTGGAGATGTTCGATAATGATGTGGCTATGGCTATTTTGGAAGAAGAACTCTCTTGTCCAATAGATCAAGTCTTTTCCTATATCAGTGAGGAACCTATTGCTGCGGCTTCCATAGGCCAAGTCTATGAAGCTAGGCTGATAAATGGACGCAAGGTAGTCATCAAGATACAAAGACCAGATATAGAGACAACTATAAAGGCAGATATTAGTATACTTAAAAATATTGCATCAAGCCTAAATAGTCTACAAAAGGACTTTAACCTAGATGTTGAGGAACTTATCAAGGAAATGGAAATCCAGCTCTTGAGAGAGTTAGATTACAAGTTTGAGTCTGTAAATGGAATCAAGCTTGGGAAAATATTTAAGGATAGTAAAGAAGTTTTTATACCAGAAATATTTGGTGATTATACTAGCAAAAAAATTTTAGTAATGGAGAAGGTAGAAGGTATATGTCTATCGGATCTAGAAAAGCATGGTTTGGATGATCAGGAGAAAAAGAGGATAATAGATGTGGGTGTTAGGTCATTTTTTAGGCAGGCTATGACATGCGGCTTTTTTCATGCTGACCCCCATCCAGGCAACATGTATATCCTAGATGATGGTCGACTAGCCTATATAGATTTTGGCATGATAGGCCTGATCGATGATAAGACTCTAGGGTATTTGAACCAGTTGATAATTGCATCTACAAATAAAAATATAGATAAAATTATTAGAATTTTGACAGATATGGATGCTATGTCAGTTGATGTAAATACAGAGGGCTTGAGAAGGGACCTACTTTATTTAATTCATTACTATTACGATATACCTTTTGATAGGTTGAGTATAACCGATATACTAGATGAGGTTTTTAGGTTTATGAGAAACCACAAGATAAAGTTACCGTCTCAGTTGATTATACTGGGAAAGACGGTGGTTACCCTAGAAGGAACATCAAGAGGTATGTACAAAGATTTTAGCGTGGAGAGTATAGCCAATTCGTATTTAAAGTATTATAGGGAAGAAAAGATAGACCTTAAGAAGAACCTATCCAGACTAAAATCCAACATGGATGAATACTATTATGAGTGGATTACGGTACCTGGACAAATAAAAACTATACTATCTACACTTGAAAAAAACAATATGAAATTGGAGCTTGGAGAATTGAAATCTCCTAGTTTGGATGATAGCATAAAGAAGTTTACTACTCAAATGTCTATGAGTGTTATGCTGGCAGCCTGTATAGTGGGTTCGTCATTGATACTGGCGTCATCAAATATACAAAAAAGCATAATGATAAAGTACGTAAGTATAGTAGGCTTTATAATATCATTTGTAATAGGTATAACCCTGGTATTTTTAATATTCAGAAACAACTATCACGACAAGAAATAAATGATAATAAATATATAACAGAAGAATGAAGGGAGGGCTTTGATGAAAAAATGGAATATACTACATAGGCAAGAACCTATTAGAAATGAACTTATGGCATCTATGTCTATATCGAATGAAATAGGACAAATCCTTCTAAATAGAAGTATAGAGAGTAAAGAAGATATAGAGATGTTCACTAATCCATCCTTAGATTATCTTAGAGATCCATTTTTACTCAAGGATATGGATAGGGCAGTAGAGAGAATCAAGCTTGCTATATCTGAGGGTCACAATATATGGATATTTGGGGACTATGATGTGGATGGAGTATCATCAACATCTATAATGGTCTTGTATTTCAAGTCAATAGCCTATCCGGTCAACTATTATATACCAAACAGGCTAGAAGAGGGCTACGGATTAAATACAGATGCCATAGACCACATCAAGAGCCAGGCAGGTGATCTGATAATAAGTGTTGACTGCGGTATTACCTCTGTAAAAGAGGTAGAGTATGCCAAGAGTTTGGGAATAGACGTAATAATTACAGACCACCACGAGTGCCAGGAAGACCTGCCAGCTGCCTATGCAGTAATCGACCCCAAGAGAGAGGACTGCACTTATCCCTTCAAGGGTATATGTGGCTGTGGAGTTGCCTTCAAATTGATCCACGCCCTATCTGGAAGGGATGAATTTTACAAAAATATAAAGAGCTACCTAGAAATAGTATCTCTAGCTACTATATGTGATATAATGCCCATACTAGACGAAAATAGGATTATAGTAAAAAACGGCATGGAGATATTGGGTCAGGGCAACAACCTAGGTATGAAGGCCCTCTTGGAGATATGTGGACTAGATGGTACAAAGATAAAAAGTTCCCACCTTGGATTTGCCCTAGGTCCTAGGATAAACGCCTCAGGTAGGCTAGGATTTTCTAGGTTAGGAGTGGAGCTCTTTACTACTGACAGTCCGCAAGAGGCTAGGATATTGGCACATATGATGGACGATAAAAATACCCAAAGGCAGGAGGTTGAGGCCAAAATCCATATGGAAGTCGAGGATATTATATCCAAGGACAAGTCTTTTAGGGATGATAAGGTCTTGGTCGTGTCAGGTAAAGGATGGCACCACGGCATTATTGGTATAGTTGCTTCTAAGGTCACTGAAAAATACTACAAGCCATGTATACTTCTTTGTGAAGAAGGTAATATGGCAGTGGGTTCAGCTAGGTCTATAAAGGGCTTTGATATATTTTCCGCCCTATTTGAATGCAGGGACTACATGACCAAGTTCGGTGGCCACCAACAGGCGGCTGGTATGAGTATGGAGGTAGACAAGATAAGCCTTCTAAGAAAAAAAATAAATCAGATCGCCAACTATGAATTAGAAAAAGAAGACCTAATAGAAACAATTAGGGTAGAATATGAAATACGTGAGTCGAGCTTAGATCTTGACCTAGTGGAGGAACTTCACCTGCTGGAGCCATTTGGTATTAAAAATCCGACCCCGTATTTTATGTTGAGAAATTGCCTTCTAAAGAGGGTAATGACGATAGGTAAAGACAAGAGCCACCTAAAGATGCTTGTAGACAAGGATAGGGAGTTTGAGGTAATAGGTTTTGGCATGGCCTATATGAGGTCTGGTTACCAGGAGGGAGACCTAGTTGACCTAGTTTTCCAGGTTGATTCCAATACCTTCAACAATAGGACCAGTCTTCAGTTGCTATTAAAAGATATGAGGCTGTCCAAGCCAAGAAGTCTATATCCGGGTTACTACTTTGCAGATTTAGTGGAAGGCTTGATACCGGATGCTTGTCATAGCTATACGACCGATTTATCTGATAGAGTTGAGGAAAAGCCAGGAAGAGGCCCTGCAGACAACTTGGTGCTATCCGATTCGCATAATGATGTGGAAGACCAGATTGTCAAACTAGCTGGACTAGAGAATAAAAATGAGGGCAAGGAGCTAAATCTGGGAGACTGCAACCTATTTCTAGTAAATACTATAAATGGATATTTTAAGGCCCTTTCCGATAAAAATTTGTACTATGATCAGAAAATAGACCTTATATTTTTAAGAAATATTGATAAAATCGACTTAAAAGTATATAATAAAATTATTATATACGACTATTTTGACAATTATGACCAGTATAGGAGTTTATTGGAATATAAAGGAGACTCAGATATAGTTATCAACTACAATGAGTCGGATTTTGTATACTTAAAAAATAAGTTTAAATTACTTAGATTTAATAGAAAAGAATTTGTTGTTGTATATAAAAAATTAATGGGTATTAAAAAAGGTAAAATAAAATATAGTGATTTGATTGAATTAACGAGATTAAATCCAGTTAAAATATATTTGATATTGAAGGTATTGGCCAGTGAAAAATTGATTAAATACTTGGTTGATTTTGACTCGGATTCAATCGACATTGAAATATTGCCTAAGCCAGATGCCAAGCTCAATTTAGAAGAAAATAAAATTATTGAATGTATAGCTGATTACTATAAAAGTTTTGTTGATGCATACAATTTATAATAGCTGATACTATGGAGGAATATATGAATTTAGAAGCTAAGATTAGAAACGTCCAAGATTTCCCAAAGGAGGGTATAGGTTTTAAAGACATCACTACATTGATTGGTGATGGTGAGGCCTTCAGAGTGGCTGTTGACAAGATGGCAGAAGATTTAAAGTATAAGAATGTAGACATAATAGTTGGACCAGAGGCAAGGGGATTTATATTCGGTACACCAGTTGCCTATGCTCTAGGAGTAGGATTTGTTCCAATTAGAAAACCAGGCAAGTTGCCAGCAGACGTAGAATCTATAGAGTATGATTTAGAATATGGAACTGACATATTGGAAATCCACAAGGATGCTATTAGGCCAGGACAAAGAGTGGCTATAGTTGACGACCTACTAGCTACAGGTGGTACAACTGCAGCTGCTACAAAGTTAATAGAAAAGCTGGGTGGTCAGGTTGTAGGCCTTGAATTTTTGATTGAATTGACATTCCTAAATGGTAGGGACAAGTTGGAGGGATATGATATCCAGACTCTAGTTCAATATGACAGTGAATAATAATAGTAGGCGTGATGATGCAAGGCAAATAGACAAGGTTGATAAATTTTAGCTTTACTAGCTTATGGTATATTTAGTATGAGAGGGTGATTTTATGTATGATGATAGAATAAAAAGTTTAATAGAAAAGATAAGAGCATATGCGCCTAATTCTGATATTGATAAGGTAGTAAGAGCATATAATCTAGCCAAGGAAGCCCACAAGGATCAATACAGGAAGTCTGGAGAACCATATATTATTCATCCGGTAGCTGTAGCCAATATATTGGCTGATATGGAATTGGATATCGAAGCTATTTGTGGTGGGCTTCTTCATGACGTTGTTGAAGATACTGACTATGAAGAAGCTGATATAGAAGAGATGTTTGGTAAGGATGTAGCCGCCTTAGTAGATGGAGTTACAAAGCTTGGCAAGATCAAGTATATGACCAAGGAAGAGTCACAGGCAAGTAATCTGAGAAAGATGTTTTTGGCAATGGCCAAGGATATGAGGGTCATGCTGATAAAGCTATCAGACAGGCTTCATAATATGAGGACCCTTGAATATATGGATAGCGAAAAGGTCAAATACAAGGCCCAAGAGACCCTAGATATCTATGCAGGTATAGCCCATAGACTAGGTATATCTACAATCAAGTGGGAGCTAGAGGACCTAGCCTTTAGGTTTTTGTATCCTGACGAATATTATGACTTGGTTGGTAAGGTAAATAAGAAGAGGGAACAAAGAGAGGCCTATATAGATGAGATTGTAGGTATCATAAAGAAAGATATGGACGAAAAGAGCGTTGACTGCGATGTATACGGACGTCCAAAACATTTTTATAGCATCTACAAGAAGATGAAAAAGAAAAACAAGAGTTTTGATGAAATATACGACTTGACAGCAGTCAGGGTCTTGGTAGACACAGACAAAGACTGCTATGCGGTCTTAGGTGAGGTACACACCCTGTGGAAGCCAATTCCAGGTAGGTTCAAGGATTATATAGCCATGCCTAAGCCAAATATGTACCAGTCTCTGCATACAGCCGTTATAGGTTCTGATGGAGAGCCTGTCGAGGTACAAATCAGGACTTATGAGATGCACAATGTTGCTGAATTTGGTATAGCTGCCCATTGGAAATACAAGGAAGGTATTACCGACAGTAGGTTAAGTGATGTAGATAGAAGGCTTCAATGGTTGAGGCAGATGATGGAATGGGAGAAGGATGTAACAGACCCACATGAATTTTTGGATGCATTGAAGGAAGATGTATTCAATGCCCAAGTATATGTATTTACACCGCAGGGAGACGTATTAGAGTTGCCAAATGGAGCTACACCGATAGACTTTGCCTATAGGATTCATTCTAAGGTGGGCAATAAGTGTGTAGGGGCCAAGGTCAATGGTAGAATCGTACCCCTAGAATATAGCTTGAAGAATGGTCAAATTGTGGAGATACTTACATCGGCAAATTCTCTAGGGCCAAGTAGGGATTGGATGAATTTGGTAAAGACTCCTAATGCTAGAAATAAGATAAAACAGTTCTTTAAAAAGGAAAGGCGCGAGGAAAATATCGAGAGAGGCCTTGCTATCCTAGACAAGGAACTTTCAAGGAATAATTTAAGTAGAAATGATGTCAAGGTCATGGCTGCAATAAAGGAAGTAGCAGCAAGGTTTAACCAGCCGGACTATGAAGATTTTTTGGCTACAATAGGATATGGCGGCATTATAGGTAACCATGTAGTTGGCAAGGTTAAAGATGAAATTACTAAGGAAGAAAGAAAGCTTGAAAAAGAGCAAAAGGCCAACCTGGAAGAGGAGATAGTAGCCCACAATATAGTAGATCCGGAAAAGAGTAAGTATACTTCTAAAAAGACTGAAAAGAGGCACATCGGTGTCCAGGTTGATGGACTAGACGGCATATATGTTAGATTTGCCAAGTGTTGCAGTCCACTACCAGGAGATGATATAGTTGGCTATATTACTAGAGGTAGGGGAGTTACAGTTCATAGGACAGATTGCGAAAATGTTCTTAGAGACAAGGAAAAGAGCGCTCCTAGGATGGTCAATGTATCTTGGATAGATGATACCAAGTCCAAATTTGAGGCTGAGTTACAGATAAAGGCCAATGATAGGAGGGGTATTATAAATGAAATTACCCACGTAATATCTAATGAAAAAGTTGGCTTGGTTGGAATCTATGGAAGAAAGGGTAGCGATATAGGTGTTACCGTCGACCTTATAGTAGAGGTTGTAGGCATAGATGAATTAAATAAATTGATTAGAAAAATGATGAATGTACCGGGAGTTGAAGAGGCTTATAGGGTGCAGGGCAGATAGGAGTAAGATGCTATGAGAGCAGTAGTACAGAGAGTTACTAGGTCAAAAGTAGAGGTAGAAGGCCAGATAAGTGGACAGATTGACAAGGGTTTGATGGTACTCTTGGGGGTTGGAAATGATGATACTTCAAAAGACCTAGATTATATGGTCGACAAGATAGTCAACCTTAGAATATTTGAAGATTCAGATGATAAGATGAATTTATCCCTTTTGGATGTAGGTGGTCAGCTCCTAGTAGTCAGTCAGTTTACCCTATTTGGGGATTGTAGAAAGGGTAGACGTCCAGGTTTTAGTAAGGCTGCTAGACCAGATATGGCAGATGACTTTTACCAGCAGTTTGTTGACAAGGCCAGGGCCATGGGTATAGATACCCAGACAGGCAAGTTCAGGACTCATATGATGGTGGAATTGGTAAATGATGGACCAGTTACTCTACTGATTGATTCTAAGAAAAATTTCTAGGAAGGATTTATAAATAAATGAAGATAAAGGTAATAACAGATAGGATGATGGAAGAAAATACCTATGTATGCTATGATGAAAATACTCTAGATGCAGTGCTAATAGACCCATCACTTAACATAGATGAAGAAAAGAAATTTATAAAAGATAATAATCTAAATGTAAAGTATATTATGTTGACTCATGGCCATGCTGACCATATAGGAGACGTATTAGAACTAAAGAAGATGACTGGTGCCAAGATATTGGCCCACCAGGATGAAAAAGAAATGTTAAATGATGCTAGCAAGAACATGAGTATCCAATTTTTCCCAGTCAGGGTGGAATTCGATGCAGACATATATGTTACAGATAGGGAAAAGTTAAAGCTGGGAGACCATACATTTAGCTTTATAGCTACACCAGGCCACACTAAGGGTGGTATGTGTATCAGGTTGGGTATGGATATGTTTACTGGTGATACCCTATTTGCAGGCTCAATAGGTAGGACTGACTTCTACGGCGGTGACTACAAGCAACTATTGAAGTCTCTTAAAAAATTGAGCAAGATGGAAAATGACCTAGCAGTGTATCCAGGACATGGACCAGCCAGTACAATAGGTATTGAGAAAGAAAAAAATTATTATATGAAATTGGTGGTATAGATGTATATTTTGTTGCAGGGGCACGATTACAGGTACGAGATATCCGAATTTCTAAAGCTATTCTCTTCTGAGTTTTCTTTTATAGAATGCTCAGAAGATTTTGGCGTTAATAGAGAAGAGGAAGTCTTGGTCAATAAATTGGATATAGACTACTCCGATGACAGGGTCAAGATAGCCACAGTCAGTCAGGTATACAAGGGTGACAAGGTCATATATGAAAAAGAACTTTCAGACAAACTATTTATAGCTGATGTGCTAGGTCCATATGATGGAGGCCTTGAAGATGAAAAAAAATTTGCAAAAAGAAAGAAAAAAATAGATAATAATATTAAGACTATATCAAAAAGATTGATCCAGAGGTCTATGTTTGACTACCTAAATGAAAAATACGACGCCAATGTTCCCTGGGGGATATTGACAGGAATCAGGCCGGTTAAGCTGATACACAGCCTTATGGACAAGGGAAAAAATGACCAAGAGATAGCAGACTTTATGAAGGATGAGTACCTAATATCCCAGGAAAAATTGGACCTGATTATGGATATAGCCAAGAGGGAGAGACCCTTTATATACCCTACATCTGAAAAGAAGATATCACTTTATCTGAGCATACCATTTTGTCCTACAAGGTGTCTCTATTGCTCATTTCCATCCCACAGCCTAGATAGGTATGGACAGCATAGGTCAGCCTATGTAGAAACCCTTCTAAAAGAGGCCAGGGGTATAAAGTCAATAATAGAAGACTTTGACAAGGAAATAGAGAGTCTATATATAGGTGGTGGTACGCCAACCAGCCTGGATGCAGGTGACATGGACTACCTGATATCCAATATATTTGAGATATTAGACCTATCTCATATCAAGGAATTCACTGTAGAGGCAGGCAGGCCAGACACCATTACTAGAGAGAAGCTGGAAGTGCTAAAAAAGCATGGCGTAACTAGGATTAGTATAAATCCGCAGACCATGAACCAGGCCAGTCTAGACAGGATAGGTAGGAGGCATAGCGTAGAAGATATTGTAGACTGCTACCAGATGGCGAGAGATCTAGGTTTTGATAATATTAATATGGATCTGATACTAGGCCTACCAGGAGAGACTCCAGCCATGGTTGAAGAAACTATGAAAAAGATTGTAGATCTAGACCCAGAGAGTGTTACAGTCCATACACTGGCACTCAAGAGGGCATCAGACCTAAACATTAATTTGGAAGACCATAAAAACGATTTGAGCAACTATAGGAATATGGTTGAGATGATAGATATTTCTAGGAAATACATGGATGAAAACGACTACAAGCCTTACTATATGTACAGGCAAAAGCACATGATGGGCAACCTGGAAAATATAGGCTATGCCAAGCCGGGCTATGAATGCCTATACAATATGCAGATTATGGAAGAAAAACAGTCCAACTACGCCATAGGGGCCGGGGCGGTTTCCAAGTTTGTGTACCTTGATGAAAATAGGATAGAAAGAGTCGATGATGTAAAGAGCCTAGAGCATTATCTAGCTAGAATCGACGAAATGATAGATAAGAAGTATAAGGAGGTAGCAAAAAATGTTGACAAAAGCACCAAGAGGAACTAAGGATATAATACCTGCAGAAGCCTATAAATGGAATTACTTGGAAGGTAAGTTTAGAGACCTATGTAGATTATATGGCTATGAAGAAATAAGGACACCTGTATTTGAGCATACAGAGCTATTTAAGAGGGGTGTGGGAGATACTACAGACATAGTTCAAAAGGAAATGTATACTTTCAAGGATAGGGGAGACAGAGACCTTACCCTAAAGCCAGAGGGAACAGCCGGAGTGATCAGGGCCTTTATAGAAAACAAGATGTATGCAGAAACTCAACCTACAAAGCTATTCTACATCACACCATGTTTTAGGTATGAGAGACCCCAGTCAGGTAGGCAGAGACAGTTCCACCAGTTCGGTGTAGAGGCCATTGGTAGCGATACTCCTTCACTAGACGCAGAGGTAATCTCACTTGCCATGCAGTTCTTAGGAGAGGCAGGTCTAAAGGACCTGACAGTATCTATTAATTCAGTAGGATGTCCAGTATGTAGGGAAGAGTACAACAAACTACTAAAGGATTACCTAGCAGCCAAGGCTGATGTCCTATGCGACCTATGTAACGATAGAAGAGACAAGAACCCTATGAGGGTAATAGACTGCAAGAATGAAACCTGTCAGGCCAATATAGTGGACATACCTTTGATGGCAGACCACCTATGCGATGACTGCAAGGACCACTTTACAAAGTTAAAGTCATATCTGGACGAAATGGGTATCAACTATCTAGTCGACAAGAAGATAGTAAGAGGGCTTGACTACTACAAGAGGACAGCCTTTGAAATCATATCAAATGACCTAGGTGCCCAGTCAACAGTATGTGGTGGCGGAAGGTACGATGGTCTAGTAGAGCAGATAGGAGGGCCAAGTGGCTACAGTGGTATAGGCTTTGGTCTAGGAGCAGAAAGACTACTATTGACTCTTGAAGCAAATGGGGTTGAAATAGACAATCCTAACCACACAGATATATTCGTGGTGACAATAGGTGATAGGGCAAAGCTAAAGTCATTTAGCATCCTAAAGGACCTAAGAGTCAACCACATATCAGCTGACAAAGACCACCTAGACAGGAGTCTAAAGGCCCAGTTTAAGTATTCTAACAAGATAAATTCAAGGTATACTATAGTAATTGGTGATGATGAGCTAGACAAGGATGAGGCCACATTGAAAAATATGGAAACAGGTGACCAAAAATTGATAAAAATCAGTGAATTAGTTAATGAACTAAGAACTGTACTATAATTTGGAGGTAGAGGCATTGGATAATTTAAAGGGAATGAAGAGAACTTGTTATGCAGGAGACTTGAGAGCTTCTGATATAGGCAAAGAAGTAGTATTGATGGGATGGGTCCAGAAAAAGAGAAATCTAGGCGGACTAGTCTTTGTCGATTTGAGAGATAGGGGTGGCATATCCCAGATAGTATTTGATACAGATGTGAGCAAGGAAGCCTTTGAAAAGGCAGAAAAACTAGGCAGTGAGTACGTAATAGCTGTCAGGGGTAAGGTATGTGAAAGACAGTCAAAAAACCCTAATATGCCAACAGGTGATGTAGAGGTATTCGCTGAAGAACTAAGGCTTCTAAACGAATCACAGACACCACCAATATACATCAAGGATGACGATGAAGTAAGTGAAGCCCTAAGGTTGAAGTATAGGTACCTAGATCTTAGAAAGCCAAAGATGCAGAAGAATCTGATGCTAAGGCATAAGGTGGCAAATGTAGTGAGAAACTACCTATCAGACAATGACTTCTGTGAAATAGAGACACCTTTCTTGGTAAAGCCAACTCCAGAAGGTGCCAGAGACTATCTAGTACCATCAAGGGTAAATGAAGGTAAGTTCTATGCCCTACCACAGTCACCACAGCTATACAAGCAGCTATTGATGGTGTCTGGTATGGACAGGTACTTCCAGATAGTAAAGTGCTTTAGGGATGAAGACTTGAGGGCAGATAGACAGCCGGAATTTACCCAGATAGACTGTGAAATGTCATTTGTAGAAGAAAATGATGTAATGACTATAATGGAAGGCCTAGTAAAGGACATCTTCAAGAAGGTCCTAGACAAGGATATAGAGACACCATTCCCAAGAATGACATATGCAGATGCCATGGACAAGTATGGATCTGACAAGCCAGACACAAGATATGGCTTAGAATTTGTAAATATATCCAACATAGTAGCAGACTGTGGCTTCAAGGTATTTGCAGATGCGACAAGGCCAGGTAGTTCAGTAAGGGGTATAAATGTAGTAGGTGGGGCAGACCAGTTCACAAGAAAGGCCATCAGCCACCTAGAAGATCACGCCAAGACATACAGGGCCAAGGGTCTAGCCTGGATGAAGATTACAGAAGAAGGCGTGACTTCTCCTATAGCAAAATTCTTCTCAGAAGAGGAACTAGCAAAGATTACAGGGGCAATGGATGCCAAGCTAGGTGACCTATTACTATTTGTAGCAGACAAGGACTCTGTAGTATACGATGCCCTAGGTCAGGTCAGAATAGCAGTAGCAGACAAGCTAGGTCTAGCAGACCCTAACCAGTTCAACCTATTATGGGTAACAGAATTTCCAATATTTGAAGAAGATGAAGAAAATGGTAGGTATGTAGCCAAGCACCACCCATTCACTTCACCAATGGATGAAGACCTAGACAAGCTAGAGTCAGCAGAAAATAAGCTAGAACTAAGGGCCAAGGCCTATGATATAGTACTAAATGGATACGAAGTAGGTGGAGGTTCTATCAGAATTTCCAATGCAGAAGTGCAGAAGAAGATGTTCAAGGCGCTAGGGTTCTCAGATGAAGAGGCCTACAACAAGTTTGGTTTCTTGATTGATGCCTTCAAGTTTGGTACACCACCTCATGGAGGTATAGCATTTGGTTTAGATAGGCTAGTCATGCTACTAGCAGGGGCTGACAATATCAGAGAGGTAATAGCCTTCCCTAAGAACCAGAATGCAGTATGCCCTATGACAAATGCACCAAGTATAGCAGAAGACGACCAATTAAAGGAACTAAGTATAAGGGTAGCCATAGAAAATAAGGAATAAGCTATGAGTATTGATTCGGTAAATAATCATGATGATAGACACCTGAATCCCAACAACGACAAGGACCTACTTTTGAAGAGACTCAGGAGGATAGAAGGCCAGATTAAGGGGATCCAGGGTATGGTTGAAAATGAAAGGTACTGTGTCGACATACTGACACAAATATCTGCAGCAAAGTCAGCCATCAATGCCGTTGGGAATATGATCCTAGAAAATCATATTAGGGGCTGTGTTAAAGAGGCCGTCGAAAGAAACGAGGACGACAAGCAAGAGCTAATTGATGAAATGATTGAACTAATGGTGAGATACTCCAAGTAAGAGGAGGTATGAGAATGGATCAAAGAGGTAGAATAGTAGAAATAGTAGATGAAAAGACTGCTATGATGAAGATGCAGAGAAACTCTGCCTGTGCATCTTGTGGCAAGTGCATAGGTTCTTCGTCATCAGAGTCAAAGGAAATAGTAGTTGAAGTAGACAACAGCATAGGGGCCAAGTTAGGAGACAATGTAGAGGTTAGCATGGATCAGATAGACGTAATGAAAGCCCTAGGCATCCTATATGGTATACCACTAATAGCCCTTTTAATAGGGTCGGTGGGATCATTTTATATATTAGAGTCAGCTGGTGTCACTAATATGCTAGAAATATTGAGTGCCTTGATAGGATTTGCCTTCACAGGTATATCCTACCTATTGATAAGGACAAGAGAGAACAAGTTTAGAGCTAGTAGAAAATATATGCCAACAGTAACCCGTGTTGTCATAGATTTGAATGCGTGTCCCGTTGATGGTAGTTGCGGTGATATGTAAATAAAAAGCAATAGATAATCAGGAGGAAGAAAATGGAATTAATCGAAGGATTAAAAGCACAAATTACTGGTAAAGACATCAAGATAGTCCTACCAGAAGGAACTGAACCAAGAATAATTGGTGCAGCAGCAAGACTACACAAGGAAGGAATCTTGGTACCAGTCCTAGTAGGTCAGCCAGATGCAATCAAGGCAGTAGCTGGGGAAAAGAAGATAGATATAGAAGGCATAGAAATTCTAGACCCAGATAACTATCCAGCTTTTGATGAGATGGTAGCAGCCTTTGTAGAAAGAAGAAAGGGCAAGGTAAGCGAAGAAGATGCCAGAAATATCCTAAAGGATGAAAACTACTTTGGAACAATGTTGACATACATGGACAAGGTAGATGGTATGGTATCTGGTGCTGTACACTCAACAGGAGATACAGTAAGACCAGCCCTACAGATAATCAAGACTAAGCCAGGCGTATCAAGAACTAGTGGTGCCTTTGTAATGTTAAAGGGTGACACTAGGTACATATTCTCAGATTGTGCTATAAATATAGAACTAGATGCTGAAGGTCTAGCAGGAGTAGCAGTAGAATCAGCCAGAACTGCCAAGATGTTTGGTATAGACCCAAAGGTAGCTATGCTGAGCTTCTCAACTATGGGATCAGCCAAGCACGACCTAGCTACAAAGGTTCAGGAAGCAACTAAGATGGCTCAGAACTTAGCACCAGAACTACCTATAGATGGAGAAATGCAGTTTGATGCAGCTATAGTAGAGTCAGTAGGTCAGCAGAAGGCACCAGGTTCAAAGGTAGCAGGATTTGCTAATGTATTTGTATTCCCATCACTAGAGGCAGGTAATATAGGGTATAAGATTGCCCAGAGACTAGGTGGATTTGAAGCACTAGGCCCAATCCTACAGGGATTAAACAAGCCTATCACAGACCTATCTAGGGGATGCAATGAAGAAGACGTATACAAGTTGAGTATAATAACAGCTTGCCAGAGTCTATAGTAATAAATATAAATTGAAAATATAATATGAAAAATTTATTGACGGTAATTGAAAATGATTTAAGCTTATTAGCAAGAATACTTTAATTACCGTCAATATTTTTTATATCAACGAATAAAAATAAAGAGGGATAAGTAGTACAACAAACACTCTTTATGATAGCTATATTCTCCAGGGCTTGATAAGTGTAATTTCTATAATAATATTTTTAAATATAAAGCTTGGTATAAATACTATTATTAAATAAAATGAAATATGAAATTTTAAAATTTGAATAAAAGGTTATTTTTAATTCAATATACAGAATAAATAGAGTTTTTGTCTTTTTTCCTTAAAAAATAAGCATGTTTTAAGTGTTGTCATTGTATTTTTAATGTGTTAAAATGATATCTGTGATTGAGGTTTCATGGAAACCAAATAAAAATTCATAGGAGGAAAAAATGAAAGAAAAGAAGTTTAAGCTGGGTTTAGTTTCTAAGCTTATCATCGCCATTGTAATAGGTATTGGTCTTGGTAGTGCTAGTTTCATACCAGCAGGTTTATTAAGAGTTCTAATCACATTAGCAAGTTTGTTTGGTGAATTCTTGAGCTTTATTATACCACTAATGATCATAGGTTTTGTCGTTAAGGGTATAGCAGAATTATCAGATGGTGCTGGAAAATTATTGGGAATTACGGCAGCTACAGCATATTGTTCAACACTTATAGCTGGGTCAATAGCCTTTGTAGTAGCTAGCAATTTCTTCCCTACATTTATCACACCTGACCTTGTTGAAAAGGTAAAGGGTAACGTTCCAGCTCTTGAAACTTATTTCAAGATTAACCTAAAGCCAATGCTTGATGTTACAAGTGCAGTTGTATTTGCATTTATAATGGGTCTAAGCATTTCTTGGTTGAGGTCTAAGGGTAGAGGTAAGGTACTATACGAAGTTTTTGATGACTTTGAAGCAATTATATCTAGAGTTTTAAGTACAATTATCATACCTTTACTACCAATGTTCATCTGTGGTAACTTCGCAAATATGGCCTATACAGGTTCAGTAGCAAGCGTTCTTTCTATATTCTGGAAGGTATTCTTGACTGTAATAGTACTACACCTACTATACGTAAGTGCTATGTTTATCGTGTCAGGTACATATGCAGGTAAGAATCCATTTAGATTAATTAGAAACCAGGTTAACGGATATGTTACAGCTATCGGTACTCAGTCATCAGCAGCAACTATACCAGTTAACATTGAATGCGCTAAGAAGAACGGTGTATCAGAAGATATTAGAAACTTCGTAGTGCCTCTATGTGCTACAATACATCTAGCAGGTTCTATGATTACTATCACTTCTTGTAGTGTTGCAGTTTTGCTAATGAATGGTTTACCATTTAGCTTTGGAACTGTATTTGGATTTATAGCTATGTTGGGTGTAGCAATGGTTGCAGCTCCAGGTGCTCCAGGTGGTGCTATCATGTCAGCCCTTCCATTCTTACCAATGGTTGGAATTACATCTCAGGTAATGCAGCAGTTGATGATCACTCTATACCTTACTCAGGATAGTTTCGGTACAGCTGCCAACGTATCAGGTGACAACGCCATCGCAGTATTTGTGGATAAACTATATAACCACAAGATTAAAAAAAGTGCCTAGTATAGTTTAGGTTTAAATATTGATTATAGACAGCATCTTTGATAAAAATATGGGGTGTCGCAAGATTCATTTTTATGTGTTCAGAATCCAGCGTCACCCCAATTTTATTGTCTATAGACCTAACTTTTATCTTCCTAGTCTAACTACTTTTAAGGCTTTTTTATTACTATCAGTGCCATATAACGTATAAGCATTTTATTTTGAATGCTAGAACTACATTAAAAGAGTTACTGGGTATAATCCTTAACTTTATTCTGACTCTTTTAATGTGTCATCATCCAAAATAATATCTTGAGAACTATTTTTCTCCATCTTTTCCAAGTCCAATTTCTTATATGAGTCAGTATCTATATTCAAGCTATTTAGATGCTCATTTAATTCATCCCTATTAAGCACAAATTTATTTCCAGTCCGGTTCTTACCTAAGTTTACCCAGTCTACGTATTTAGCTGCATCATTCCTTGAAAAGGCCTTTTTTAACTTGTAGAGGTTAAATACCCTTGATAGGGATGCTATTACAAGGATTCCCAAGGCTATACCCATGCTGACGATTACTGCCTTGGTGCCTGTAGAAGCTGCCAGTGTGTATTTCTTAAACATAATTAGGTATACTGTCTGATATAGACCGACACCGGGTACTAGGGGAAGTATACCAGGTATTACAAATAGTATAGCTGGTTGTTTTAACTTTCTTGCTAATATTTCCGAACAAAGTGATATAACAGCTGCTGCTAGAAAGGAATATATCATTGGATTTTCATAGTGGTCAATGCCTATTAGGTACACTACCCATCCAATTGCTCCTACCAAGGCTTCCCACAATAGAAGCTTGGGTTGGACATTGAAAAATATAGCAAAGCCACAGGTTGCAAAGGCTGCAAATAAAAAGTGTTGCCATAGTGGTACTTGAGTTATCATACTATACACCTCCTATTCCTATTACTAGGGCTACACCAGATGCTATAGCTGCCAGTATGATAAATACCTCAAATATTCTGGCTGCACCTGACATCAAACTTCCAGATATTAGGTCTCTCATGCACTTGATAAATGCAACTCCCGGCAATAGGGGCATTATAGATCCTACTATAAGGTATGATGCATCTGGTATCATATTAAACTTGTGAAATATAACTCCACAAATTGTGATAACTGACGATGCTAACATAGTGGCAAACATACTAATTGAACTATACTTAAGCGTCTTATCAAATATAAAAATAGCAAGTATCGATGTAAGAACAGTTAGTATAAAAGTTGACACTTGGTTACCACCGAGCATGGCTGCACAAAATGCAGATCCAATGCCGGTACTAAGCAGGTATATCCATTTTGGATACGTCTTTAACTTATCTATTTCATGTAGCTTATTTATTTCATCTTCTATGTTCGGATCAACAGTATTGACAAATTCTCTAGAAAAAGTATTTAAAAGAGAGACCTTGTGCATGTTTATGCCCCTATTATCTATAGTTTTCATAAAACACAGACCATCGAACTTGTCATCAGATATTATAATTACTGTAGGTGTACTAAAACAGTTAATATGGTTGTAGCCCCTAGATTTACAAATTCTAAGGACGCTATCTTCGACCCTATACGTTTCTGCACCATTTTTTATGAGCAGTTCCCCGAGGAATAAAGCCAATTTGATGGTTTGCATTTTATAGTCCTTGTCTTCAAGTCTATTTTTCAAGTTATTACCTCCTATTCAATTATTTTTTTACGACATAGTTTAGTATAACACAAAAGTGAAAAGATGTACTGTTTTTTGTGATTATTGCTACAAAAGAATAAGCCATACTTTTACTTGAAAATTCTGTATTTTACCTGTTAAAAACAAAAGATTATAATAAATTTTGCATTAATTAAGGAAGATATGTTATCATAAAAATTAAAAGAAGGAGGTAATGAAAAATGAATAGAAGAATATCAATCGTACTTTCTCTATCTATGACTTTAAATGCCTTGGCCTACACAGGTGCCCTAGCTTATGCAGAAGGTAAGCAAGTAGATGACCAAGCAGGATTAGTCGTTGAAGAGCTTATATCAAATGACAATCTAAAGATGGAAGATGTAAGTACTAGTATACCAAAGGCAGGCACAGATAATGTAACAAATCCTGCCATGCAGTTGGAAAATTTGGCTGATGTAAAGGCAAAGATTGAGGCAGATGCCAAGGTTGTAATAGAATTACCAACATCAATAGACCAAGGTCAGAGTATAATAAGTGGTAAGTTGGTAAGGGGTATAGGAGTATCTGTATACAGTTTGACTGATAAGGAATTTTCAGACAAAAAGTTTGTGCCTACAGCAGACGCTCTTATAACCAATTCAAAATACAATGTAAACACTCAGGATGGCAAGTTTAGTCTAGCCTTAAATACAGCTAATCTAAAGCCTGGTAGCCACCTAGCTATATGTATTTACTATTCTTTGAGGCAGGCAGATGGAAAAATAGTCAACAAAAATTACTTTATAAATGCTACATATGGCCAGGCAGGAGCCCCTATTGCTCCACAGCCACAGAAGCCTTCACAGCCAATAGATGAGAGAAGAATCAGTGGAGATGATAGGTTTGCGACAAACCTTGCATCTGTAAGGAAGACTTTTACATCTAGCCAGACAGTAGTTGTTGCTTCTGGAAATAGCTTTGCAGATCCTCTAGCAGCGGGTCCACTAGCTATGAAGTATAGTGCACCTATTATATTCTCTGACAAGGCAGGTCTAAGACCAGATGCAGTCAAGCTAATCAAGGAACTAGGTGCTAAAAATGTGATAATAGTTGGTGGCTTAAATTCAGTTCCGGCCAGTGTAGTAAAGCAGCTAGCAGGACTAAGTGTAAGAAGAATATCAGGTAATGACAGATATGAAACCTCTGCCAAATTGGTCAAGGAGTTCGGTCCATCTAGACACATTATATTCACTGATGGTAGGAAATTTGCAGATGCCCTATCAGCTACACCACTTGCAAAGAAGCTAAGTTCACCTATATTATTGGTAAACGGTATTGATAAGTTACCTAATAATATAAATTCTTACCGCGATACATATATAATTGGAGGAAAGAATTCAGTAGGACTTGATGTAGAAAATAGATTAAAGTCTATAAAGGGCGATAAGTCATATAGGATATATGGTCAAGACAGGGAGGCTACATCATACCAAGTAGCATCAGTATTGAAGTTCAGTGAAAATATCATAGCCAATGGTAATAGTTTCGCAGACGCCTTGAGTGCCGTCAACCTTTTGAATAATGGTGGAAAGAATCTTATCCTAGTTAAGAAGAATTCAATATCAAAGGATAATAAAGAACTTACAGAAAACAAGGCAAACTATATTATAGGTGGCTATAATACGGTGTCAAAAACCATACTTGCTTATTAATGAATAAAGTTTAATAAAAGTAAACTTATGGATAAAATTTATTAAACTTCAAGGGTAAAAAACGAATAAAAATGTTGCAAATCAATGCTTTTTACAATTATCGAAAAAATGATAAAAATTGTAAGAAAGCATTGATTTTTTTTGTGATTTTCTATATAATTGTCTAGTGTTTACTTTTAATAAACTTATAGTTTATTAAAAGTAAAGGTGTAATAGATTTAAGTAAAGGTATAATAGATTTAAGTAAAGGTGTAATAGATTTTTATAGAATAATAATTGAGAATGGAGGATTAGATGGAAATAGGCGACAAGCTAAGACGGTTAAGAACGGAAAAGCAACTGACCCAGGAGGAATTGGCTAACCGTTGTGAATTATCCAAGGGATTTATATCTCAGTTGGAAAATGACCTAACGTCACCGTCAATTGCTACCTTGATAGATATACTAGAAATACTAGGAACAAATTTGAGAGATTTTTTTGCAGATGAGGTCAATGAAAAAATCACATTTACTAAGGATGATATGTTTGAAACGGATGACGAAGAATTGGGTTATCAATTCAAGTGGTTGGTACCAAATTCTCAAAAGTATGACATGGAACCAGTCTTAGTGAATATAGAACCTGGTGGTAGCTACAAGGAAGAAAAACCTCACGAAGGTGAGGAGTTTGGTTTTGTTTTAAAAGGGTCCATATGTTTACACATGGGCCATAAAAAGTACAGGGTCAAGAAGGGTGAGAGTTTTTACTATCAGGCCAGGGAGACTCATTCAATCAGAAATGAAGGTAAAACGCCAGCTAGCCTAATCTGGGTGAGCTGTCCTCCTTCCTTTTAAATATTTGTAAAGGGGTGTATTTATTGAAAAATAAGCTAATTGAGTTGAAGAATATCTCAAAGAAATTTAATGATAATACTATATTGGACAAGTTTAATCTAACTGTCAATGAAAATGAATTTTTGACACTATTAGGACCTAGTGGGTGTGGTAAGACAACACTTTTAAGAATCATAGCAGGCTTTGAATTTGCAGATGAGGGAGATGTGTATTTTGGGGGATACAGGGTTAATAGTGTTCCTGCCTACCAGAGGAATATAAATACAGTTTTCCAAAAATATGCCTTGTTCCCACATATGGATGTATACGAGAATATAGCTTTTGGTTTAAAGATTAAAAAAATAGATCCTATCACAGTTGAAGAAAAGGTGAAGAGTATGCTAGCCCTAGTTTCTCTTCAGGGATTTGAACATAGGAAGATATCTTCTCTATCAGGGGGCCAGCAGCAGAGAGTAGCTATAGCAAGGGCCCTAGTAAATGAACCAAAAGTGCTATTACTAGATGAGCCTCTTGGAGCTCTTGACCTAAAGTTGAGACAGGAAATGCAGATTGAGCTTAAGAAGATACAAAAAAAACTTGGTATCACCTTTATATTTGTAACACATGATCAGGAAGAGGCCTTAAGTATGAGTGATACTATAGTAGTTCTTGACAAGGGTGTAATACAGCAGATTGGTAGTCCTATAGATATATATAATGAGCCAGAAAATGCCTTTGTAGCAAACTTTATAGGTGAGTCCAATATAATTGATGGTATAATGCATGACGATTTTGATGTTGAGTTTTCATCTAGACGTTTTGTATGTGTAGACAAGGGCTTTGAAAAGGATGAAAATGTAGATGTAGTTGTCAGACCTGAGGATATTATTATGACTAGTGCTGAAGAGGGTATGTTGAGAGGTATAGTTAGGTCTTCAGTATTTAAGGGTGTTCACTATGAGCTGGAAGTTGAAGAGAGTGGAAGGCTGTGGCTATTACAGAATACAAAAACCGCTCCTATTGGCAGTGAGTTAGGCATGATTATAAATCCTGAGGATATTCATATCATGCATAAAGGAGATGCATAATATGAAAAAAATTAGGAACAGAGCCAATACGATAGTTGAGCAGAAAGAGACAAGACTAGCATATCCATATGCACTTTGGTCGATACTATTTATAGTAGTACCCTTGGTATTGATAGTTTATTATTCTTTTACCCGCAAGACGGATGATGGCGGAATATTATTTACTTTTGAAAATTATAGGCAGGCATTTGACCCCCTATTTTTAAAGGTATTTATGAGGTCGTTTATACTTGCTGGTATAGCGACGATTTTATGTGTAATTATAGGCTACCCAGTAGCATATATAATATCCAAAGCCAAAATTAGTAGGAGGGATTCCTTAATTTTATTATTCATTTTACCTATGTGGATGAATTTCCTACTTAGAACATATGCCTGGATAGCAATTTTGGGTAAAAATGGTTTATTGAATTCAGTCTTGGGATTTTTTGGTTTTACACCAAATTCTATTCTGTATACGAGTGCAGCAGTCTTACTAGGTATGATATATAACTTCTTGCCTTATATGGTATTACCAATATATACGTCACTTCAAAAGATGGATGAAGACTTGGTAAATGCAGCTAGAGACCTGGGTGCTAATACAATAACAGTTTTTAGGAAGGTCATTTTTCCACTGAGTATACCTGGTGTCATGAGTGGTGTCACAATGGTATTTATGCCATGTGTAACTACATTTGCTATTTCTAGGCTACTGGGAGGTGGCAAGACTATGCTAGTGGGTGATTTGATTGAACAACAGTTTACTACAGTAGGTGACTGGAACTTAGGGTCATCAATATCTATAGTAATGATGGTTATAATATTGATATCTATGGCCTTTATGAACAAGGTAGACAAGGATGAGAGACAAGGAGGTAAGGTATAGTGCAGAGAAGAAATTTAATATCTAAGTTATGCTCGAATATATATTTGGTCTTGGTATTTGTATTTTTGTATGCACCAATATTAACCCTTATAATCTTCTCTTTTAATGATTCTAAGTCTATGGGTGTCATAAATGGTTTTACAATGAAGTGGTATATAGCCCTATTTAAAAATGAGACTATATTAGCAGCCCTTTATTATACTCTTACTATTGCTATTTTGGCGTCAATTATATCTACTATTTTTGGTACCATAACTTCAATAGGCATATACAAGATGAGGGGCAAGGTCAAGGCCGCTATCTTAAATATTAACTATTTACCAGTTTTGAATACAGAGATAGTAACGGGTGTCGCAATAATGAGTTTATTTGCATTTTTTGAGATGAATTTTGGTTTTAAGACTATGTTGCTATCGCATATAATGTTCTGTACACCATATGTAATATTATCAGTTCTACCAAAGCTAAGACAGTTGCCTGATAACGTAGAAGAGGCTGCCCTAGACCTAGGTGCAACACCTTGGCTTGCTATCAGAAAGATAGTTATACCACAAATCAAGCCCGGTATAGTGTCAGGATTTTTGATGGCATTTACAATGTCAATTGATGATTTCATTATATCCTTCTTCAATACAGGAAATGGTGTCAGCAACCTTTCTATAGAGGTTTATGGTATGGCTAGACGTGGTATCAAGCCAGAAATAAACGCCCTATCAAGTCTGATGTTTATAACAGTTTTGATACTTTTGATACTAGCTAATAGGAAGGATTCTATAATTAAGAATTCAGCCTTGGGCAAGGCATAGGTCAGGAGGTATAAGTCATGAGATTATTTGTTAATAAGAATAAGATAAAATTGAGTAAAAGTTTAACCAGACTAATTGCTTTAACGGTGATAATGTCATCAGTTGTAACATTTGCTAGTGGTTGTGCAGCAGGTGGTCAGGACTCTAGAAAGGTACTGAATGTATATAATGTAGGTGACTATATAGATGAGAGTTTGATAAGTCAGTTTGAAGAACAGACTGGAATACAGGTTCAATATTCTACTTATGACACCAATGAAATGATGTATCAGAAGGTCAAGAGTGGTAGCACCAAGTATGACCTAATTTTCCCATCTGACTATATGGTTCAGAAGATGAGCAGAGAAGGTCTATTGAAAAAGATAAATTACAACAATATACCAAATTTTAAGTATATAGATAAGTCTTTTGTGAATCCTATGTACGACCCAACTAATGAATATTCGGTACCATACATGTGGGGTACTCTAGGTATAGTATACAACAAGAAAATGGTAAAAGAAAAAGTAGATTCATGGGATATTTTGTGGGACAAAAAGTATTCTAGAAACCTATTGATGTTTGATTCAGTAAGAGACACAATGGGGATAGCCCTAAAGAAGCTGGGTTATAGCATGAACTCTACAGATAAAGATGAAATAAATGCAGCCAAGGGCATATTGATCAAGCAAAAGCCACTTGTACTTGCCTATGTAAATGATGATGGTAAGGACAGGATGATAGCCGAAGAAGCTGCAATAGGAGTATTCTATTCAGGTGACTTCTCTTTGATGAAGGAAGAAAATGAAAACCTAGAATACGTAATACCAAAAGGTGGAACAAATAAGTGGACGGATGCCATCTGCATACCACAGACAGCAGACAATGAAGACTGGGCAGAAGCCTTTATAAATTTCCTATGTGACCCCAAGGTAAACGCTCAAAATACAGAGTATATAGGATATTCAACACCTATTAGCGAAGGTAGGAAACTACTAGCAGATGAGTTGAAAAATAATAAAGCTATGTATCCAGACCAGGATATACTAGATAAATCTGAAGCGTTTTTAGATATCCAGGCAAATATAAAGGAATATGATAAAGCCTGGATTGAACTAAAGAGTTATTAGGTTTTGGTATAGTTTAAGGTTTATGGATTGAAAATGTAAATATTACTTTAATGTAAAAGTAAGCAATCAAGGGAGCATAGACATTCATTTACCTGTGTCTAGAATGTCAAGCTCCCTTGCTTGCTTGTAAAATGAAAATATTAAATTTTGCCAACCATGCTCGCCGTATTTTCCTCATTTAAAAACTATCTATTTTTATATCTACCGTACAAACCAGTAAGATGGCTAATATAGCCTTCCAATTCTCTATTGAACATTTCATGAGGCAAGATCCTAAATACCCAGTTTCCTTCGTCTATTCCTGGTGTATTGATCCTTGACCATCCTTCGAAGTCATACCAATCTTGTAGTGGTATGATTGCCATGTCTGAGTTTGACATCATGACAGCTCTTATTAGGCTTTCTGTATATCTTTCATAGGCTGACATTCTTAGGTAGGCTTCGGCGTAGGCAAATTCACTTGGGTTACAAGTTTTTAGCCATTCAGCTAGGCTGGTATTGTCGTGGGTACCAGTGTAGGCTACAGAATTTTTAGGGTTATTGTGTGGCAGGTTGAGGTTGTTGGCATCTGAACTAAATCCAAACTGGATTATCTTCATACCAGGAAAGCCTGTGTACTCTAGTAGGTCACGTACTTCATCTGTGATTATACCAAGGTCTTCTGCTACGATTTTAGCATTTTTAATTTCTTTGTTTACCTGGTCAAATAATTCTTTACCTGGTGCCTTTACCCATTGACCGTTTATGGCATCCTTGGTGATAGGGTCTATGCAGTAGAAGCTTTCAAGGCCCCTAAAGTGGTCAATCCTAACTATATCATATAGTTCAAGTGATTTTTTGATTCTCTTTATCCACCAGTCAAAGTCGTGGTCTTTTAGGTAGTCCCAATCGTATAGTGGGTTACCCCATACCTGGCCAGTCGCAGAGAATTCATCTGGTGGAACTCCAGATATTTTGTTGGGTTCACCCTTTTCATCAGTAAGGAACATATCTCTATTGTAGTAGAAGTCTGAACTATCACGTGAAACGTAGATAGGCATATCTCCAAATATTTCTATACCACGGTCGTTGGCATATTTTTTTAGTTTGGCCCATTGGTCAAAGAATAAATACTGTAGGAAGCAATGGAAGTCTATTGTATCCTGGTTTGCTTCATTTCTAGGATTAGGCCATTCCCAATAAGGTTTTTCTCCATTAGCCTCTTTGATTGCCATGTACATTGCAAAGTCATCAAGCCAGAAGGCATTTTCTTTTTTGAAATCCTTGTAGGCCTGGTCATTTGCTGGATTGAAGTTTTTATAGGCCTCTCTGAAATATATCATCTTTAGGGCTCTAGCCTTGCCGTAGTCAGCATATCTAGGGTCAGCCTGGTAGGGTGACTGGTCTATGGTATTTATAAAGTTCCAGTCTAGGAGACCTTTTTCAACAAGTAGGTCTATGTCTATCAGGTCGTAGTTACCTGAAAAGGCACAAGTAGACTTGTATGGTGAGTAGTCTTCGTCCTGGGTTGTGGCTGTGATAGGCAGGATCTGCCATACTGATTGGCCAGTTCTAGCCAATAGGTCTACGAATTCATAGGCCGTCTGACCTAGACTTCCAACTCCGAACCTACTAGGCAGGGAGAATATAGGCAGGAGTATACCTGCTTTTCTAGTGTTTGTCATATGATTACCTCTTTCTATATTATTTTATTTTAATTGCCGTAAATGAGTTTGGTCCAACTACTAGACCGTATTCTGTAGGGTAAGTCTCTTTGTTGCCAAAGATTTTTTCTCCACCAATAATTTCCTCTACAAGGGCAGGTCTGTCATCAAGATTGATTAGGCAGGCTATATCATTCCTGTAGTAGCAGATTAGATTTTCCCTTGCAAGGCTAAATTCAAATCCACTTCTAAAGTACGCCCTGTATTTTGACCTAAATTCAGTCAAGGCCTTGTAGTGGTCGTATATATCTTCATTTCTATCGTCTTCTACAAAGCAACACCTGTTGAAGGGGTCAGAGAAGCCTTCCATGCCATTTTCATCGCCATAGTATAGGGATGGTATGCCTGGTAGGGTAAACTGGATAAATGATGCGATTTTTTCTAGTTCTATGGCCTTTTGGTATAGGTCTGCTGGCAACTTGTAGTCAAGCTTGTCCTCATGCCTAAAATTGTCCACATCCAGAACTAGGCAGTTGGTAATCCTAGCCGTATCATGGCTAGATAGGAGGTTCATCAAGGTGTCCAGGGCTGGCCCGGGATAGTTAGAGACTAGGTCCATTATCCTGTTTTTAAAGAGCTTGGTATCCCTTCCCTTCAAAAGGTCTATAATTGCAGTCCTCCATGGGTAGTTCATGACTGAGTCCAACTGGTCTCCCAGTAGATAACGTCTCCTGCCACCATAGGAAAACTTGTTTGTAGCATCTTCCCATACTTCACCTATGATAAGGGCGTCTGGGTCACTGGCCTTTATTGACTCTCTCAACCTATCTATAAATACGTCAGGTAGTTCGTCTGCTACGTCCAATCTCCAACCACTGGCTCCAAGATCTTGCCAGTATTTAAGGACACCGTCGTCTTGGTTACATATATAGTTGGTGTAGTCTTCATTTTCCTTAATTAGCTCAGGCAGGTTGTCAAAGCCCCACCAAGAGGCATAGGTATTTGGATAGTCAATGAAGTTGAACCAGGGATAGTAGCTAGATTCCCTTGACTGGTAGGCTCCAAGGCTAGGATATCTACCATACTTGTTGAAGTAGATACTATCTGAGCCTGTATGACTAAATACACCATCTAAAATTACGGATATGCCGGACTTTTTTAGGTCCTGACAGAGGTCTTTGAAGCTATCTATACTACCCAAATAAGGGTCTACATTTTTGTAGTCAGCAGTAGAGTATCTGTGGTTTTCCGAACTCTCAACAATGGGGTTTAGGTAAAGAAGGTCTACATTTAGGGTCTCTAGATAGGACCTACTCTCCCTGATGCCATCAAGGTTACCCATAAAGAAGTCTTTGGCTGAATAGTTAGTCGTATCTAGACCTGATTGAGGACGTCCTCCCCAGTCATTTCTCCTGGTCCTTTCTTCTTCATTGACAGCCCTAGGAGCAGTGTATGAGTCGCTCCTCTTGAACCTATCTGGGAATATCTGGTAGATAATACCACCCTTAATCCAGTCGGGAGTAGAGAAGTCTGCATCGTATACAGTCAGCTGCCAAGAGACAAGGTCATCAGTAATCTCTGGCTCATAGTTGATTCTAGATATATTTTGGCTACTGCCATCATGATAGTTTATCTGAAAATAGTAGAAGTAGAGACCTGTATCCAAGGGGGATAGGTCTGCAAAATATTTTTTGTACCCCTCATAATCGTCAACCTTATCGAAAGTCGTATTTTCAGATTTTAATTCTATTTCATAATTTGAATTTTGTGTAGAATCGCTTGGATATACTTCATCCAGGCTCATAGAAATCCTATTTAGTTGGTCTGAAGACCTATCATTGAAGTATACTAGGTCCAGTGATTGACAATCCACCGATTCGTGAAGGTATAGACTTATCCTACACCTTTCATTATTTTTCACACCACCTAGTGGTTTTTTATGTTCTTCTTGCCTATATATTACTTTTTTCATATCATCCTCTTTAAATTGTATTTTTAATTATTCTTAAATATTTTACCCAATATATCAATATAAATAAAGTGACATTAAAAATTATTTTAAAATCCTTTTTCAATAAGTTGATTTTAGGGTATACATTTTTATAATATATTATATACCAAAAATGGGCTATTTTTATGAAAAAATTTAATTTATTTACCATAATGTTCTAGCCATTAGAAAAAACGATTTTCTTTAAAGTAAAGCGATTTCAGGAAAAAATTTAATTTAATTTTGTGAAAATTTGTATTTATTTATGGTATGATATATATAATTATATCAAAAAATAAATGAATATAATAAATCAATACAATAAATCAATACAATAAATATCATATGTGATGAGGTGATAAGAGCATGAAAAAAGACCATAAAAACGACCTGGCCAAGTATCTCTTCCATGAAGGGACTAATTATAGGGCCTTTGAATACATGGGTTCTTTTCTAGATGGCAATGAGTGCACATTTAGAGTGTGGGCTCCAGGGGCCAAGGAAGTATATATAACGGGAGAATTTTGTGACTGGGAGCCATTTATTTACCCGGCTGACAAGGTTACAGAATCAGGCATATACGAATGCCGTATAAAAGATATAAAACAGTTTGATGCCTACAAGTATGTGTTTGTAACTCAAGATGGTAGGACTCTTTTCAAGTCTGACCCATATGCAAGGCACTATGAGACTAGGCCAAACACTTCATCAAAGGTCTATAAATTTGATGACTATGAGTGGGGTGACCAGGCTTGGATGAAGTCTAGAAAGCTACCAAACAAGGCCCCTATGAATATATATGAATTGCACCTAGGGACTTGGAAGACTAGGGAAAACGGAGACTACTACAGCTATCGAGAATACGCTGATTATTTACTTGCCTATCTAAAGGGTATGAAGTATACCCATGTTGAGCTCCTACCTTTGATGGAGCACCCATATGACAAGTCTTGGGGCTATCAGGTTACAGGCTATTTTGCGCCGACATCAAGGTACGGACTTCCAGAAGACCTGATGTACTTGGTAGACCTTCTTCACCAGAACAATATAGGTATAATACTGGATTGGGTACCGGGACATTTTCCAAAGGACGAGTCAGGCCTATGTGAGTTTGACGGTTCCTATGCCTATGAGTATTCAGACCCACTAAAGATGGAACACAAGGAATGGGGGACTAGGGTATTTGACTATGGTAGGAATGAGGTAAATTCATTCTTGATATCAAATGCAGTCTACTGGCTAGATAAGTTCCATATAGACGGCTTGAGGGTAGATGCAGTTTCTTCCATGATATATCTTGATTACTTTAGGCAGGATGGTCAGTGGAGGCCTAATATCTATGGTGGAAACGAAAACCTAGAGGCCCTAGATTTTATGAAAAAGTTAAACAAGCATATCCATGAGGAATTTCCGGGAGTAATGATGATAGCAGAAGAGTCTACAGCCTGGCCAAAGGTTAGCCATCCAGTAGAAGATGGGGGTCTAGGTTTTGACTTCAAATGGAATATGGGATGGATGAATGATTCACTCAAGTATCTAGAATCAGACCCATATTTTAGGTCTGGAATTCACAATTGTATGACATTTTCTATGACCTATGCCTTTAGTGAGAATTATGTCTTGCCACTATCTCATGACGAGGTAGTCCATGGCAAGAAGTCAATACTTGAAAAGGCAAATGTAGCCTACGAGGACAAGTTTAGGAGTTTGAGGGCATTTTTAGCCTATATGTATGCTCATCCGGGCAAAAAGTTGACATTTATGGGCATAGATATTGCCCAAGTGATAGAGTGGAGCGATGAAAAGGAGTTAGATTGGATGCTACTTGAATATCCTCTTCATGCGAGTCATCACAGGTTTGTCAAAGAGCTAAATGCAGTCTACGCCAAGAACAAGCAATTATGGGAATTGGATACGAATTGGGAAGGTTTTAAGTGGAATACAGTAGATGACTATACAAATAATGTATTTGCCTTTACTAGGTATGATGCAGATGGTAATGAAATGTTGGTTATCAGTAATTTCTCATCACAAAAATTGAAAAAGTATAAAATTGGAGTCAGCTCCGATAAAAAATATAAGATACTGATGAATACAGATGCTAAAAAATATGGTGGCGATGGTCTACTAAATAGGAATATTCATTCAGTAGAGTCTGAGTTTAATGGTTTTGACTACTATATAGAGGTCAATATAGGATCTTTTAGTAGTATGTATTTGGTAGAAAAATAAGAAATATGTTAGAGAGGTAATGCTATGAGTTTAAAAAAAGAAATAGTTGCAATGCTATTGGCAGGTGGTCAGGGAACTAGGCTAAGGGCCTTGACAAAGAATATGGCCAAGCCAGCAGTTCCATTTGGTGGTAAGTATAGGATAATAGACTTTCCTTTGTCAAATTGTGTGAATTCAGGTATATCTACAGTAGGAGTACTAACTCAATTTATGCCGCTAGAGTTAAATTCCTATATAGGTAATGGTGCGCCATGGGACCTAGATAGGATGGACGGAGGTCTGTCAATCTTGCCTCCATACACAGGTGGAGAAACAGGTGACTGGTACAAGGGTACATCAAATGCTATCTACCAGAACATGAAGTATATAGAGCAGTATGACCCTGAATACGTATTGATTTTATCAGGTGACCATATATACAAGATGAACTACAACGAAATGTTGAAATTCCACAAGTCTAAGGGGGCAGACCTAACTGTTGCCCATATAGACGTACCTATTGAAGAGGCTAGCAGGTTTGGTATATTAAATACTATGTCAGACCTATCAGTTAGCGAATTTGTAGAAAAACCAGAAAAGCCAATCTCTACAAAGGCATCTATGGGTATATATATCTTCAACTGGTCAGAGTTAAAGGTATACCTAGAAAAGTGTGAAAAGGCTCAGGATACTAGCTATGACTTTGGTAAGGATGTAATACCAATGATGCTAGAAGATGGCAAAAAGATATTTGCCTACCCATTCAAGGGATATTGGAAGGACGTAGGAACGATTGAAAGCTTGTGGCAGGCAAATATGGACCTACTAAACAATGCAGACAACTTTTATATCTATGACCCACTATGGAGAATATATTGCAGACATTACGAGTCAATGGCCCAGTATATTGGACCAAAGGCCAAATTGTCTAATTCAATGATATCAGAGGGTAGTACAGTCAAGGGTTCTGTCAAGGAATCAGTCATATCATCAGGTGTCTACATTAATGAAGGTGCAGAGGTAGTGAACAGTGTAATAATGAAAAATGCAACTATAGGCAAGAATGCCAAGGTCTACAATTCTATAGTAGCAGAGGACGCAGTTATTGGGGAAAATGCCCTAGTAGGTCACGAAAAGATAGAGGTTGGTCAGGATATGATTACAGTTGTAGCCAACAAGGATGTAGTTGCTTCCAACAAGACATTTAAGAAGATGTAGGAGGGATATGATGAACGGATTTTGTTTAATATTTGCAGATAATTATAAAAATTACGATATAGAAGGTTTTATAAAGAATAGGTCACTAGCTTCCCTACCTGTAGCTTGCAGGTATAGGGTTGTAGATTTCATACTGTCTTCGCTTGTAAAGGCTGATGTGGCTGATATAGGTATTTTGACTACTAACAATTACAATTCCTTGATGGACCATGTAGGTTGGGGCAAGGACTGGAACCTAAATAGAAAAAATGGTGGTCTAAAGATAATACCACCTCTAGCAATATCAGATACTGGTTTGGCCAGAAATAAGTTTGAGGCCTTGAGCAATGCCAGTCAGTATATGGAAGGTAGGCTACAGGACTACTGTATATTAGCAGATTCAAATATAATCTGTAACATTGACTACGAAGACTTGCTTAAATATCACGAAGAAAACAATGCGGATATCACAGTTACAGTAGTAAAGAGAAAACCTCAAAATGATGAAATCGAGATGATTCTTGACAATAAGAACAGGGCTTATGACTCCCTATACCACAAGAATGGGGCGGACTACGAGTGCAATACCCTATTAAAGGTGACAATAATGCACAAGGACCTATTAAAGGATATTATAAAGAAGGGAACTACCCTAGGTTGGGAGGATGTGGTGAGAGACTATATTTCAAAGAACTTCAATAGGTTGAATGTATATGCCTATGAGGTGAAGGGATATTGCAGGGTTATAAATAGTCTAGAGAGCTACTATGACTTCCATATGGATCTACTGGATGAAAATATTAGCAAGGAATTATTCCTATCAGGTACAGAGATACTTACAAGAGTAAGAGACAGTGTGCCTACTAGCTACGGTGAAAAGTCTAGTGTATCAAATTCTATATTTGCCGACGGTTGCCATATAAACGGTAAGGTAGAAAATTCGGTAATATTCAGAGATGTGACAATTGAGGAGGGTGCTGAAGTTAAAAACTGTATCATTATGTCTAGTACAAAAATCAAGGCAGGAGCCAAGTTAGACTATGTAATCACCGATAAAGAGGTCGTTATTACAGAAGGTAAAGAATTGAAGGGAGATAGGAACTGTCAGTTCATAGTTCCTAAGAAAAAGAATATATAGGATTTAGTAGATGTTCCCAGTAGCTTATCGATCGAGGGGCACTATGTGAATTATTAAGGAAATCACATAGAATCTAAAAATATATATAGAAAGAGGTGTTGTGAGTGAAAGTTTTATTCGTTGCGGCAGAGGCATCTCCATTTATAAAGGTTGGTGGACTGGGGGATGTAATAGGTAGTCTTCCTGCAGCCCTAAATAAAAAAGGAGTCGATGCAAGGGTGGTTTTACCACTATATTCAGCCATAGACAGAAATAAATATAATATTAGTTTTGTCAAGTATATATATGTGTCACTTGGATGGAAACAGATATACTGTGGTATCTTCGAGTCAGAATACAAGGGTATCAAGTTCTACTTTATAGATAATGAACAGTATTTCAGTAGGTACCATACATATGGTGAGCCTGATGATGGAGAGAGGTTTGCCTTTTTCTCCAAGGCAGCTGTAGAGATTATGCCTCATATAGATTTCAAGGCAGATCTTATCAACGCCAATGACTGGCATGCAGCTCTATCAGTGGTATACCTTGACCAGTACAGAAGAGATGGTTATGACTTCTATAAGAATATGAAGAGCGTAATATCGATTCATAATGTAGAGTTTCAGGGTAAATTTAACCCTTACCTATTAGGCAGTTTATTTGGTCTTGGCAATGAGTACCTAGGAGCCTTGAAGTTTGACAATGATATTAACCTGTTAAAGGGAGCAATTCAATTGGCAGACAGGGTAAATACTGTAAGTGAAAACTATGCAAATGAGCTATTAGACCCATATTTTGCCTTTGGACTTAGTCCGATTCTTTCAAACGAAAGGGGCAAGCTAAGGGGAATAGTAAATGGTATAGACTATGAAAAGTTTGACCCTGCTAGTGATGTAAATATAAGTCAAGAGTTCTCACTAGATAGCCTAGACCAGAAGATTAAAAATAAGCTAGCCTTCCAGAAAGAGATGGCCCTAGAGGTTAGCCAAGACATACCTATGGTGGGCATGGTAACCAGGTTGACAGGTCAAAAGGGTATAGATCTAGTCGTGGATGCTGCTGAGCATATAATGAATATGGGAGCCCAGTTGGTAATCCTAGGTACAGGTGACCCATACTTTGAGGACCAGTTGAGGAACTTGGAAAATAAGAGACATGACAAGATGAGGTCTATCATCATGTTTTCCAATGAAATTTCATCCAAGATATATGCCAGCTCAGATATATTCCTAATGCCATCTAAATCAGAGCCATGTGGCTTGTCACAGTTGATTGCCATGAGGTATGGCAGTGTACCCGTAGTAAACAGGGTAGGTGGTCTAAGAGATACGGTTGAGCCATTTGACCCAACTAGGATGACTGGCTATGGATTTACATTTGAGAGCTACAATATGTACGATATGCTAGATGCCGTCAAGAGGGCCCTAGATGTATATAATCTGGACCAGCCAACTTGGAAGCATATAATGAAAAATGCCATGGGACATGATATGACATGGGACCAATCGGCTAAAAAGTATATTGAAATGTATCAGGAAATATTATAGAATATAGAATTAACAAGTCGAATATCGGCGTCTAGTTTGGTTGATACTTGGTAAGGTAGGTGGGCTAGACAGGAAAAAGTAATATAGGGTAAAAATTTAAAACAAAAGGTAATAGAGGAGTAATGCGATGAATCATATGACAAAAGATATTGAACAGTATCTACAGACGAAGTTTGGTAACTCTCTAGGAGAATCTAACGAAAGACAGCTGTATCAGGCCTTGATGGCAGAAACTAGAAACAGATTATCTAAGAAGAGGTATGACTACACTAAGAAGCTAAAAGAAAGTGGCCAGAAGCAGGCTTACTATATGTCAATGGAATTTTTGGTAGGAAGGACATTGAGAAACAATCTTTTTAATCTTGGTATAGAAGGAGAAGTAAGAAGCTTCCTAGCAGAAAAGAACTTTGACCTAGATAGGATATATGACATGGAGCCAGATCCAGGTCTGGGAAATGGTGGCCTAGGTAGACTAGCATCATGCTATCTTGATGCCTTGACTAGCAATGACTATCCTGTGACAGGATTTTCAATATTATATGAATTTGGTATATTTAAACAGGTGATAGCAAATGGATGGCAGCAGGAATACCCAGACAACTGGTTAGGTATGGGTCAGTATGGTCTAGTTCATAGGAGCGATGAAGAAATAGAAGTAAGGTTCTATGGTAAGACTAAGGAACACTGGACGAATGAAGGTTTAAAAGTTAGCTATGAGGATTATACATCAATAATAGCTGAGCCATATGACCTAATGATATCAGGCTACAAGAGCGAAGCCGTAAATGTATTGAGACTATGGAAGTCCAAGGCCAATGCTGGTTTTGATATGAAGCTATTCGAAAGAGGAGAATATGCTAGGTCATCTGAATCCGAGGCCATAGCTGAATCTATTTCAAAGCTACTATATCCTGCTGACGACAACGACAAGGGTAAGGCCCTAAGAATCAAGCAGCAGTACTTCTTTACTAGCGCATCGCTCCAGCAGATAGTGAAAAACCACTACAAGGAATACGGAACTCTTGACAACCTAGCAGACAAGGCTGCAATCCACATTAATGATACTCACCCATCAATGTGTATACCTGAATTGATGAGAATATTGATGGATGACTATGACTACAGCTGGGAAAAGGCATGGGATATCACAACTAAGGTATTTGCCTACACTAACCATACAATAATGGCAGAAGCCCTAGAAAAATGGTCTGTAGACCTATTTGCACCAATACTGCCAAGAATATATACAATTATAAGGGAAATTAACAATAGGTTCTGCCAGTACTGCAACGAAATAGGGGCGGCATCTGACCTAGAATCTATGTCAATAATCCATAATAACATGATAAGGATGGCAAATCTTTGTATAGTAGGTAGCTACAATGTAAATGGTGTATCAGGCCTACACACAGATATCCTAAAAGCTGATACATTTGAATCATTTAACAGGATTTACCCAGGTAAGTTCAACAATGTAACAAATGGTATAGCCCATAGAAGATGGTTAGGCCAGGCCAACCCAGAGTTGACAGGCTACCTAAATGGTCTACTAGGTGGAGATTTCATCAAGGACCTATCAAATATAGAAGAATTGTTAAAGTATGCTGATGACAAGACAGTTCTAGCAGATTTAGAAAAGATAAAGCGCACAAAGAAGGAACAGTTGGCTAAGTACATCAAGGATGCTAACGGAATTAATGTAGATATAGATTCAATATTTGATGTACAGGTAAAAAGACTACATGAATACAAGAGACAGCTATTAAATGCCCTACATATAGTTTACCTATATAGACAGATCAAGTTCAATGGCCTAAAACCTAGACCAAGAACATTTATATTTGCAGCCAAGGCCTCATCAGGTTATGTAATGGCCAAGAATATAATCAAGTTTATCTGTACCCTATCTGAGATGATAGAGTCAGATCCAGAGGTAAGAGACTATATCAAGGTAGTATTCCTAGAAGACTACAGGGTAACTCTAGCTGAAATAATCATACCAGGAGCCAATGTCAGTGAACAGATATCACAGGCAGGTAAGGAAGCATCTGGTACAGGTAACATGAAGCTAATGCTAAATGGTGCCCTAACACTAGGTACTCTTGACGGAGCCAATGTAGAAATCCATGATGCAGTGGGAGATGAAAATATGTTCCTATTTGGGCTAAAGACTCCAGAGGTAAATGACCTATATGCCAAGGGATATAGGCCAAGAGACTACTATGAAAATGTACCAGCGATAAGGGAAACACTAGACTTTATGAGGACTATAAACATAGATGGTACAGGCTTTGGAAATATTGTTGACTACCTAATCAACCATGATCCATATATGTGCCTAGCAGATTTCGAAAGCTATGTAAACAAGCAGGCTGAAGTTGCAGAGGCATATGGAGACAAGGATAGGTGGAACAAGATGTCATTGGTAAATATTGCCAAGGCTGGAATATTCTCAGCAGATAGAGCTACTCAGGAATATACTGATGGTATCTGGCATATAGACAGAGTATAAAGACAGGTTGTATGATATATAGCCTTGTGATGCGACCTCAAAAAGTTAGACTTTATTAGCGAGACGGCTTCGGCTGACTCGCTATTTTTTAGGGTATGACGGGCATATTTTCAGTCTGTGGTGAAAGTCCACGTAGGGCCTAGTTGCCGACGAACCTCATAGCAACTTGCAAGGTTATCACTGTGAGTTGATGGCGAGAAGAAGCAATAGCCATAGTAGTGAAAAAAATTGACTGAAATGATTGAAAAAAGAATGAATTAATGGTATATTGTTATTAATAAGACAAAATGATAAAAATAATTTCAATGGGAAAGGGAAGGAGAAGGAAAATGAAGAAAAAATTACTCACGTTATTTATAGCAATTGCTACTATACTGTAAGCAATTCCTATAAATATTGCGTCAGGGCAAACGGTAAATGGAGATTATGGTGTTGTAGGTGCCTATAAAGCATATTCCTATAATGAGAAGCTTTATGAAAAACATGGAGACGAAGTAGGGGTAGCTAATGACGTAATCTATATCAAGAAAAATAATGACAATGATTCTACTAAAAGAGGAGTGCCTGCTTATTGCTTTAATGCGACAAAATCTATAGTAGATGTATACGGAGGTATTAATGATATACCTGATTTTGCTAATCTAGATGATCCAATGCCAACTTATACTAAGATAAATGGCGGTGTGGGAACTACATTTATTGATTTGGCGGTTAATGAAAGAATAGCTGACAATACTGCTTTAAAAAATGCGGTGTTAAAGGTTATCTATAATGGTTATAGAGAAAATTATGGCAATAGAGTTGAGGAAATAAAAAATGCATATAAGAGAACCTATAATGAAGACATTTCAAATGTAGAAGTATATGCTGCGACTCAAAAAGCCATTTGGTATTATACTGACAGAGTAGATGAATTTAAATCAGATGATAAGCGTATAGGGACGCAAATTACAACAAAAGTTTTAAGAGTGTATAGGTTCTTAATTGGAAAAAGCGATCATGGATTGGGTTTAAATTTAAGAGATTATACAGGTGATGGAACTTTAGATTTATACATGCCAGACAGAGGACCAAAGGATGGCAAATTACTATATCAGAATCTGCTAGGAACAGAAATTGTAGGTAAAAATGATACTACTGTAAAAAAACATGATATTACTGTGAAAAAAGTTGATGAAGATGGAAACAGTAAACTTGCAGGTGCAACTTTACAATTAAAATCAGGGGAGAATATAATTTATAAATGGAAGACTGATACAGATAAAAATAATGAATCAAGTAATCCAAGAATATTCCACCTTCAAGCAGGTGAGTATGAATTATCTGAAATAGCTGCTCCAGAAGGATACAAAAAGGCAGATCCGATTACATTTACTGTTGATGGCCAAGGTAAAGTAAATGGTAAAACAGAAATCGTGATGACAAATACAAAAATTCCTGTAATGTCTGTAGACGTATCAAAAACATGGAATGATGAGAACGACAGACCGATAAGCGAAAATGATAAGGAATTTTTAACAGTAAAAGTTAAATTAAAAGCTGATGGACAAGATGCTAAGGATGCATCTGGCAATGAAGTTACTCCAATACTTTTGAAAAAAGGTGCTTGGAATGGTGAATTTAAAAACCTTCCAATATACCATCCTGGAAAAGAAGATATAGCAACTGAAAAGATAAACTATACAGTTGAAGAGTTAGAAATTCCAACTGAATTTAAGAGAGTAGCTGGACAGAATGATACGGTTACTGGTGATAAGAATGGTGATACAAAGTCAATTGCTTTGATAAATAAGAAAACAAAGACACCAGAAAAACCAGAAGTTAAAAGTGAAGCTGGAGTTAACAGAATACAAGTTAATAAAACTTGGTCAGATAGAACTAAAAAATCAAATAAAGACGTATACTTTGAACTTTGGAAAGAAGTAGAAGGTAAGCAATCAAAAGTTACAAAAGAAGACTTCCCTGAAGACAGGTGTAATATAGTCAATCCACAAAAATTAGTAAATGGTCAAAGTGTTACTTGGAGGAATTTATTTGTTAAAGAAGAATTCCAAAACAAGAATTTTAAATTCTTAGTTAAAGAAGTTGATTCAAAAGGTAACGCATGGGAAGATGAAGAAAATGGCTATCCAGCTAATGACACTGTCTATGATGGAGTAGTACAACTTACTGGTATAGCAAAGCTATTTGAAGTTACTAATAACTATAAAGAACCAACACCTAAGACAACAACAGTTAAGTTCTCAAAGCAGGACATTGCAGGAAAAGAACTAGCAGGAGCAACAATCA
>NZ_JRNB01000059.1 GCF_000758885.1 Peptostreptococcus sp. MV1
CTGTCGCATAAATTTCGGATTTTATTCATCAACGCTAGTTGACAAAGAACCTATAAAACAAACAAAATCTCAAACTGTAATACAAAAAGGCAGACCCCAAGATACGGGAAGGAAATTGTACCTCTTGGTCTGCCTTTTCATTCTTGCAAGTCTATGTAATTATGCGACTGCCTAAGTAATTTTTCTGACGCTCTACAAGTAAAAGCCTGTCAGAATATCTATATCTATACTAGCCTCTGATTAATCTGCAAAGTTCTTCTGCAAACTCATCAGTACTAGCCCTTCCTCCTAAATCAACTGTCAAAACTTGCCCCTTGTCAAAGACTTCCTTTAGGGAACTTTCTATCTTAAGGGCTGCCTCATGCTCTCCAATATATCTCAGCATCATAACTGCTGACTGGATAAGGGCAGTAGGATTGGCTATACCTTGCCCTGCTATCTGTGGTGCACTACCATGGACTGCTTCAAAGACTGCATAGTCTTGGCCTATATTGGCACTTGGTATAATACCAAGACCACCTACCAAGCCTGCACAAAGATCTGACAATATGTCTCCATATAGGTTTGGCATTACCAAAACATCAAACAGTTCTGGATTTAATACCAGGTTCATGGCAGCTGCGTCAACTATGACATCATCCGCATAGATGCCCTTGGCTTCTTGGCCCTTGTCAAGCCTATATATTCCATTTCTATCACAAACCTCATCAAAGACCCTCAAAAATAATCCATCAGAAATTTTCATAATATTGGCCTTGTGGACACCTGTCAACCTCTTATAACCATTGTCCTTTAAGTACTTGCAGGCAAAGTCTACTATTCTATCAGACGCATCCCTAGTTATCAGCTTGATACTTTCACCTGCATAGTCACCTATTTGGTGCTCTATACCAGCATATAGGTCTTCTGTATTTTCCCTTATAATAGTCAAGTCTATATCATCATACCTAGACTTGATACCCTTAAAAGTCTTAACTGGCCTTACGTTGGCAAATAGGTTTAATTCCTTTCTAAGGGCAACATTGACACTCCTGAAGCCCTTGCCTACAGGTGTAGTTATAGGACCCTTTATTGCAATCTTATTTTTCTTGATGCTATCAATGACGTAGTCAGGAAGCGGAGTACCATATTCCTCAAGTACAGCCTCTCCAGCTACTACTTCTTCCCATTGTATATCTATACCAGTGCCCTCAACTACCTTTTTCATAGCAGCTGTAACCTCTAGTCCAATTCCATCTCCCGGTATTAGGGTAATCTTATGCATACTAGACCTCCTTACTATTTCTCATCTTTATACTGTTCAACTTACCTCCAGCCATCAACATATCTATTTCCTTGTCGTTGAAGTTGGCCTTTACCATGAAGGAGATATTCTTTTCCTCATCCTTCACTTCTAGCCTGCCATCCTTCAAGCCCTGGTATACATTTTCTATTACAAGTGAGTCCATCTGGTCTATCTTGTCGTAGTCTTCCATGTTTTCAAATTCCATAGGTATGATACCACTATTTATAAGGTTGGCCTTATGTATTCTAGCAAACGACTTGGCAATTACACCCTTGATACCCAGGTATAATGGTGCTAGGGCCGCATGCTCTCTTGATGAACCCTGACCGTAGTTGTCGCCACCTACTATGAAACCACCTTTATTTTCCTTGGCCCTCTTGGCAAAGTTTTCATCTATTGTAGAGAAACAGAAGTTGGCCAAGTGAGGTATGTTACTCCTGTATGGAAGGAGCTTGGCATTTGAAGGCATTATATGGTCAGTGGTAATATTGTCTTCAGTCTTTATAATTATCTTGCCATCTACCTTGTCACTCAAACTTGTGTTAAGTGGGAAAGACTTGATATTTGGTCCTCTCACTACCTCAACACTAGTTGGGTCCTCCTGAGGTTTTATAATCATGCTGTCATCTATTAAGAAATTATCTACATGTATATCAGAAAAATCAATGTCAAAGTCTGCCTCTCTTGGGTCCATTAGGCAACCGTAAATAGCACTGACTGCTGCAAGTTCTGGACTGGCTAGGTATACCTGGGCTGAGTTAGTTCCAGATCTACCGTAGAAGTTCCTGTTAAAAGTCCTGATACTAACAGAATCTGTTCCCGGCGACTGGCCCATACCTATACATGGTCCACATGAATTTTCCAGTATTCTAGCACCTGAACTGATAATATCAGCAAGGGCTCCATTTCTCGCTATCATCTCCATAACCTGCCTAGAACCCGGTGCTATAACTAGGCTGACATGGTCGGCAACCTTCCTGCCCCTCAAAATTCTAGAAACCTTCATCAGGTCTTCATAGGAAGAGTTTGTACAGCTACCTATTGCAACCTGGTCTATCTTTATCCTTCCAACTTCCTTACATGACTTGATATTGTCAGGACTGTGAGGTGCTGCCACCATTGGCACCAAGTCACCCAAATCTATATCTATAACTTGGTTATAGCTAGCATCTTCGTCTGCCAAAAGCTCGACCCAATCCTCTAACCTATCCTCAGCTATAAAGTACTCTCTAGTCTTGTCATCACTAGGGAATATAGATGTTGTAGCCCCTAGCTCAGCTCCCATATTTGTAATTGTAGCCCTTTGAGGCACTGATAGGCTTGCAAGTCCCGGTCCACCATATTCATAAACCTTGCCTACTCCACCCTTTACAGTCTGTCTCTTTAGGACTTCAAGTATAATGTCCTTGGATGTAACCATTGGCTTTAATTGGCCCATAAGGTTGACCTTTATTACCTGAGGCACCTTTATATAGTATGGCTCACCTGCCATGGCAAGGGCAACATCCAATCCACCCGCACCAATTGCCAACATACCTACCCCACCTGCTGTAGGTGTATGACTATCTGATCCTAGTAGGGTATCCCCAGGCACAGAGAACCTCTCCAAATTCACCTGATGACAGATACCATTTCCCGGCCTAGAAAAATAAATCCCAAACTTGTTGGCTACCGTCTGTATATATTTATGATCATCTGCATTTTCAAAGCCCTGCTGTAGCATATTGTGGTCGATATAGGCTACAGACCTCTTAGTCTTGACCCTATCTATACCCATTGCCTCCAACTGCAAATATGCCATCGTACCAGTAGAATCCTGAGTCAGAGTCCTATCTATCCTAATGCCTGCAGTAGTTCCAGCTACCAACTCACCTTCTATCAAATGCTTGTCCAAAATTTTTTCAACTATATTCCTTCCCATCTAATCACCTTCCCAGTCTCCAATTAAATGCAAGAATTTTACATATTCTTTCATTTTCTTATTTTCATTATAAGTCTTATCCTCATTAAAATCAAGGCTTTTATCAATATTTTTGATATTTTTATTTTTTTTATTTCATTTATAAGCTTTTTATTGGTGTTTTTTTGAAATTTTGGCTTATTTTTGCAACTTTTATTTTTACTAAATTCATTTATTTGTCATTTATCACTCATTGTTTTTTTAGACATTTTATCCAGACTAGTCTAGACCTGAAACACCGACATTTTTAGTATTTAGATTACTAATTTTTTCAATCGACTAGCTATTACAAGCTAATAAATGCTATAATAAGCTAATGAATTAGGAGGAATGCATATGACATTTACAGATATAGGACTTGATATAGACATAGTAAAGGCACTGGCAAAATCCGGTATAAAAAAACCGACACCAGTGCAGGAAATGAGTATTGGCAAGATACTTGATGGACAAAACCTTATAATTGAATCTAATACAGGCACTGGCAAGACACTGGCTTTTTTGGCTCCCTTGATCAACAAGGTCTACCTGGTTCAAGTAAAAAAAGTACTGGTCCTAGCACCAACAAGAGAACTAGTAATCCAAATAGGAAATGAAGCTCAATCAATAGTAGATAAACTGGATAAAGAACTTTCTATACTACCTATATATGGGGGACGTGACATCCAGTCGCAAATTAACAAATTGAAAAATAACATTAATATAATAGTCGCCACACCTGGTAGGCTATTGGACCATATCAATAGGAAGAGCATAGATATAACGAACACAGACTGCCTAGTCCTAGATGAGGCAGACCAAATGCTCTTGATGGGATTTAGAAATGAAATTAACACAGTCATCAAAAATATGAAAAATTATAGGCAAATCCTCTTCCTGTCTGCAACCGTAGACCCCAAGGTCAAAAAACTCGCCTATAGGTATGCAAGCTCACTAGAAATCCTGAACCTAGATACAGACAAGGAAATACCTGACCTAATTGACCAGCATTTTATACAAACTACAGACAGGAATAAGTTTGATGATTTTTGTAGGATAATTGACCAAGATAGGCCCTTTATGGCCATTGTATTTTGCAGGACCAAGGCCAGGGTAGATAAATTGGAGCTACAAATGGGTCAAGCTGGCTACAATTGCAAAAAAATCCACAGCGACATCAGCCAGACAAAAAGAGAGAAAATCATGAAAGACTTCAGGGACCTCAAGATACAATTTTTGATTTCGACAGACCTATCATCTAGGGGACTAGATATAGGTGGAATTACCCACATATACAACTACGACTTTCCTGAGAGACTAGAAGATTATGTCCATAGGGTTGGAAGATCCGGTAGACTTGGTAGGGAAGGCAAGGCTTGCTCTATGGTTACTGAAAAAAATATGCCTGTCTTTGAAGAGGTTAAAAGGCTATTAAAGAATACTTCTAAAAAATAATTGTTGCAAGCAAAAGGACTGTCCCTTATAGGCCAGCCCTTTTTATTTTACATAGCATAACTAATTAATCTATGTTATACCCCCTCGACTTTCACACATCCTTATAAGAATGTCCGTCTAATATCTTATTTGTTAACAAAACTTACCAAAGCACGTTTTAGTTCTTATTACACTTATTTTTCCCACAGTTTACACAATTTCCCAGGCAAACATCTATCTCCTCTAGACATTCATTAAAAGCAACCTTGCTACTGTTCTTGTGTCTAAAAATAGGAATATTCATTTTCTTTGCCTGTGATTCAACTATCCTCGACAATTTATGAGACACAGTAGATGTCATTATAACTATTGCATCTGGACTCCCTATAGAATTTTTAACCTGACTAGACATAGTAGTATATACCTTTGTCTTATAACCCCTATTCTTGGCTAACTTATAATAATCTTTTTCCATTCTCTCATGTCCGCCTATGACCAACAAGCTCATAATTAGAACCCCCTTCAAATACTCAATATATAAATTAATAAAATTCTTTCCTTCTATGATAATTGTTATCATCTCTTGTATATATAATATACAAAAATCTAAAAATTGTCAATAGTTATCGATAATTTTTTTCAATTACTTGCAACTTTCTTCACTCTCACAAAAAAACAGCCGGACTGCCTGGACGCTAGGTCAAGACAAGCCGACTGAATATAAAATCTAACTATTAAAATCTAACTTCTAAAGATTCTCAAAGAGATATCTCTTTTATCAAGCGATTATTTTTTAAACTTTTTCTTGTATGTTATAGCCTTAGTAATCTCCATACATATTATTGAAGCTATGGCTAGTCCAATAGATACGGCAAAATCTCTCATAGAATAGACAGCTGGCACTGCAAATATCGGTCTAATAAATGGTAGCATAACTACTCCAAATAGGGCCAAGCATATTACAACTGCCCATATAACATACTTATTTGAGAAGAATCCCAATTTGAATGGGTTTTGGAAGTCAGACCTACAAGCAAATGTCTGGAAGGTCCTAGACAACAATAGTGTTGTAAAGGCTAGGGCTACCCCCATCTGTTCTGACTGCTTCATACCTATGTATTGGGCTATTATAGCAGCTATACCTACAAAAACTCCCCTAGACAAGATTGCCTGCCAAGTTCCTCCACCTAGTAGACCTTCATTCTTTGACCTTGGTGGTGAGGACATTGTACCCTCTTCAGGACTTTCCATACCCAGAGCAATTGCTGGCAAGGAGTCATTTACCATATTTATAAATATCAGCTGAAGGGCTGTATAAGGATTTGCCCAGTCTGCAAAGACAGCAAATAGTATAGATATTATAGCCCCCAAATTACCTGAAAACAGGTAAGTTATGGACTTTTTGATATTACTGTATACGGTTCTACCAACTTCTACTGCATCTATAATGCTGGCAAAGTTATCATCAATCAAAACCATCGCTGAGGCATCCTTGGCAACTTCTGTACCAGACCCCATAGCTATACCAATATCGGCATTTTTAAGGGCCGGGGCATCATTTACGCCGTCCCCTGTCATGGCTGTGACCTTGTTCTTTTTCTGCCATGCAGCAACTATCCTGATCTTATTTTGAGGTGATACCCTGGCATAGACACTAATCTTCTCTAATTGCTGGTCTAGCTCCTGGTCAGTCAAATTATCCAACTCCCGACCTGTATAGGATATATCTCCATCCTCAAATAGGCCTATAGACTTACCTATAGCCTCTGCTGTAGTCTTGTGGTCACCAGTTATCATAATTGGCTTGATACCGGCACTCTTGGCCTTGGCCACTGCGTCAATAACCTCTTCCCTAGGTGGGTCTATCATGGCTATTAAGCCTATAAATACAAAGTCCTTTTCTGACTCAATGTCTAGTATCTCACCCTGGCCAAGTTCCCTATATCCAAAGGCCAATACCCTTAGGGCCTTCCTTGAATAAGCCTCATTTTGTTCCTTGAGCCTAGACCTAATGTCCTCAGTCATTTCTATGACCTGGTCACCAGACAAGACTTTGACTGACCTAGATATCAATATATCCGGAGCCCCCTTGGTAATTACTATATCCCTACCACTGATATTGTGGGCAGTGGACATTAGTTTCCTATCTGAATCAAAAGGTAACTCCTGGATCCTAGGGTATATATCCCTCATCCTATTAGTAATATAACCCTTCCTGTCAGCAAACACTGTTAGGGCTACCTCTGTTGGGTCTCCTATTTCCTTGCCTTCTTCACTGATAACGGAGTCATTACAAAGGGCTGCTGCAATACTTATCATATCCTCTGTATTAAAGTTTCCTATGTCAGCCAAGTCCTTTAGAGACTCTTCCGACACCCCTATAGAAGCTACATCTTCACCATCATACTTGTAGTACTCAAGAGCAGTCATCTTGTTCATAGTCAGGGTACCAGTCTTGTCAGTGCATATTATAGATGTAGATCCAAGGGTTTCAACTGCAGGCAGCTTCCTTATTATGGAATTCTTTCTTGACATGGTCTTTGTACCCATGGATAGGACTATGGTAACTATTGATGACAAGGCTTCTGGTATGGCTGCAACTGCTATAGCAACTGCAAATATAAATGAATTCAATATTACCATCTTGATGTCACCCGAATTTGGATGTGTCAAGGCCCTCATCACCTCTACAACAAATATAAATAGGCATATAGCCAAAATAGCTATACCCAGTTTTTTTGAAAACTTCTCTATATTTGATTGTAGTGGTGTCTGCTTTGTTTCAGTATTGTCCAATAGGTCTGCTATCTTACCTATCTCCGTATTCATACCTGTGCTAGTACACACAAATCTAGCCCTACCATTAACTACCATTGATGTAGAGTAGACCATATTTACCCTGTCACCAACGCTGCAATCCTCTTCTAACCTATCAATAGACTTGTTGGCTGGCTCCGACTCTCCCGTCAGCATACCCTCCACAATCTTTAGGGATTCTGCTTCTAGGAGCCTGCCATCTGCCGGCACATAATCACCTGCTTCTAAAAGGACTATATCGCCTGGTACTACCTCCTTTGATGATATAGTCAACTTTTCACCATTTCTGACCACCTTGGCACTTGGAACAGACATCTGCTTTAGACTATTAATCGAAGACTCTGCCTTCTTTGTTTGGACCGTACCCAAAATTGCATTTAAAATCAGGACTAAGAAGATTATTAGGGATTCCATCAGCGAACCGGTAACTATCTGGATTACTGCTGCAATTATCAGGATAATTACCATCGGGTCCTTGAAACTCTCCAGAAAAATCTTCCAAGTTGGGTCACTTTCCTTTTCTTTTAATTCATTTTTGCCGTACTTTTCCAACCTAAGGCCTGACTCATCCTGAGAAAGCCCATCTTGGTCTACAGCCAAGTCTTTCAAGACTTGTTCACTATCCATCAGATAGTATTTTTTATCATTTACTTCTTGCATAAAAACCTCCATTCAACATAAAAAAAGCCTCGACAACATGACACTCAAAATAAACATATAATCTCCCTGCTTATTTTGAAGGTCTTGCTGTCAAGGTTGCCCTTGTCTGTTAACCGAGTATATATTATACTGGCCTGACGATTAACGGATATAGTATACTATAGTGCTACTCCCCTTCAAGTAATAAGTATAGTATACTAATACCCCTCTTGTCAATCATTTATAGCTTATGAAATTCTACTCAATGGGGAGAAAATATATATTTTTTGTATACACTTTTCTTGACTAGTACAATTTGCTTATAATTCCCTATTTGAGAGTCTCAAGTAAGGCCTTGTTTATGAAAAATATCCCGCTATTTTTTCGAATATATCGTAAAAAGTCATAGTAGGTAGGTAGAAGGTATATGGCGCAGTCAAAACAGCTAAAAGCATTGAAATCTTCTTCTTCTGAACCTGATTCAAATCAGTTTTTTTCAAGCAAATCTTATAATTGAAAATATAGATTAGTATTGCTGTTAATATTACAACTACACTCACAAAGATAAATGAGCTCACTGTCTTAAATGGATTCATCATAACATTTTCTGTAACAGGGACTAGAAACTCAGCAAAAGTCCCCTTAAAATCAGGTGCCTTCATAGCAAGCAAAAACATAAGGCCTCCACCTATCATATCAGCTATATAGCCACATATCCAAACTTTCAGTATAGACCTAGAATAGTTTTTCCAAATCTTTGAGGATGAAACCAACCTAAGTCCTATTAAGAGGACTATTGAATCGATAACAAAATTAAACGGCATGGATACTAGCCAAAACATTGGAAATAGGATCAATACCCACAGTGGGAAAAACATATTATAGAACCTTACGCTATTATTCTTGTTCGATTGCAGATTTTTCATATATACCATCCTTTCTCAAATATTAAAACTTATTCCTTAACTTCATTATACTTTACTAGCACTAGGCTGTATAGTAGAAAGCATAACTATTTACTAAAAATTTCATTATTTTTTAAAAATTAAGTATGTTGTGTCATTATCGGTTATAGATGTTTAAACTGTAGTATTTTCAATGGTGGTTATGTTATAGATGTTTATAGATGTTTAATATAATAAATAAATTTGTCCCCTATTTGTCCCTTAGTTTAAAAATATTTTTTAAATTTTTTTAAAAAACCTATTGACAAATTATACTATCGATAGTATAATATAAGTACAGTAAGAGATAACTTACGAGTAAGCTAGCAAGAGCAGAAAGGAGAATAAAATGAACGAAGAAATGAACACAAGCGAATTACTAAAAGAGGTAGCTGAAGAAAACCAAACAAGGAAAATACTTGAAATTCTAAATGAATGCAAGGACTTAGAAGAAGCTAAAGCAAAAATCAAAGCCCTACTAAATTAATAGCAGGGCAACTAAAAAAGTTATCAAGAGGGTGCTTGCTCACCCTTCTGATAATCTAATTATATCAGAGCAAGAGAAAGGACGCAAGGTGATGGAAGATAAAAATAACCAAACTATAGCAAATAAAAAATGGCAAGAGAAAAATAGAGAGCATGCTAGATATTTGAGAAATAGGTCTACGGCAAGAAATTTTATTAAAAAGCAAGCTACTGTAGATGATATTCAAGAGCTAGAAACTCTAATAGAAATCAGAAAAAAAGAATTAAAAAATTCGTAAAAGGTATTGACAAATTATACTATCGATAGTATAATATAATTAAAGAAAGAGGTAAGGGAAACCTCAAAAAATATAAGTAAAAAAGGAGACTAAGAAAATGACAAATCTAATCACAAAGGAAGTAAGAAAATTTATCGAAAGCAAAAAAGAAAGCTACAGCAATATGGATGAAAGAAAGTGGGAAGTGCTAGAAGATAAGCTAGTATCAGAGATTGAAGAAGCTTCTAAAGAATTAGAGGCAGACGATACTTTAGAAGATTTAATCGAAAACACACTATACTTCAACTCAGCAATGGATGAAATAATCATGAGAGTAGCTGAAAACTAAAACAAGGGGGCCAAATAAGCCCCCTATTTTAATGTCTACTTTATCCAATAACCATTGTTATCAAATTCATAAGTCTTGCCATCTATGGTCTGCTTACCAGTAAGCATATAGCCCTTAGAATTGAAGTAAAACCAATTGTTATTGTACTTTAGCCAACCTGTAGCCATCTCACCGTCTTTATTAGGTTGTAGATAAAACCACTGCTTGCCTGACTTTAGCCAACCTGTCCTTCTTTTATTCTTATCGTAATAAAACCACTTGCCATTTTCCTGGATCCATCCTGACTTAGGTACTACCTTTTGAGTAGTCTGTTCTACTTCTTCTACATCACTATCTACTACTTGGCCAGTAAGTCCATAGGCTATTGCCTCGGCTATTTTCTTAAATCCTAACTTCTTGGCCAAGTCTGAATCTTGTTTATTATCACAGAAGAAACTTTCAAATAGCACTGCTGTAGGTCTAGTGCTTCCTATAATATATAAGTCTCCTCTTGATTTAGGGCCTCTATTTTTAAAGCCTAACTTAGACAAAGCACTAGACCCTCTAGTAGCTATCTCCTGTCCTTTTCTATCTCCTGGGTAATATAATACCTCTGAACCTTGTTTCTGGCCATCAAAGGCGTTTAGGTGTAGTTCACACACTAAATCGTACTTGCCACTATTGGCAATCGGCAATTTATATGAAGCTTCCTGCTTCCAGTTGGTAAATACGCCCTCAGGGCAAACTATCACGTCGCATGAATGACCTAGCGACTCTAAGGCCCTTTTCACATAAGGGGCTAGCTCCTTATTATATCTATACTCGTGCGTATATCCACTTGCGGAAGTACAACCCCCACCTTTTAAAATCGAATGACCTACACTTAAGAATATCTTCATTCCTTTTACCTCGCTTTCTTTTATAACATCATCATATTTATATA
>NZ_JRNB01000060.1 GCF_000758885.1 Peptostreptococcus sp. MV1
TCTTACGACTTTGAAAGCATTTTTGTTACCATCAACGCTATATATTATAGAACCTGAAATCTTAGAATAATCAGTAATATTAACGCTTTCAATTAGTGCTTAGGCTATTCAAATTCAATAATTACCATAGCATATTTATTTCTTTTATATACTATAAGTATCTATTAAGCTTCTAAAATCAGGTGTTTTTATATCTGTTTTTTATAGTTTTTGAGATTTTTAGTATCAAAACAGTATCAGTGGTGATACTACAGCAATAGTGTTGTTGGGGACACACGTCATTCATCCAACATCAATTTGCCTTTCTTGGCTTTATCCTTTAGACGCTTCATCTGCTCTTTTTCTATCTGTTGAATGCTTTTCTCCGGAACAGGCAAATCTTCCGGCATAGTGCCACCTATTTTTTCAATAGCACTTCTCACTTCTTTTCCTACTGAGTAGTGAACTTTTGTTGCCGCTTCTGCACCTTCAACTTTATCTTTCCTCAGCTTTTCTTCCGTTTGGGATATTCTGAATAGATTAGCAATCAATTCAGTACTTCCCATATAATCTAAAATCTTTTGTCTCGCAGTTAAGCCTTTTCTATCATGTATGTCTTCAACATCTAATCCACCATACAATCCCATATATCCTGCATTTTGGAATATAGCAAATTCTTCATTTGTGATGACTCCTGCATCATGTGCCGTTTCTACCAAAAGCTGATTCCACTGTTTAATATCTCCACGAACAACAAGCCTTCTTCTATCTTCATCAAGCTGATTAAAATGATCTGCTATTTCTTGACGATATGTTTGAATAGCAAAATAGGTTTGGCCAAGTGCAATAACCTCTTTTCTCGGATCACCGTTTTGCACAATCAAATAGCAAGCGTATCTCGTAAGTTCATAATCTTTTATAGACTTGCTTGTAGCACCTGCTTCCACGATTTTGCTGACCTCAGCAAAATCGTATGTTACTTCATGTCCGCTATTCTCACATGCAATCATTGCTCTATCAATGACATTTTGAAAGTTTCGCCATTGAGAATAATCAAGCACATCAGCAAGTTCTCTTGCACTCCAATACTCACTTCCATCTTCTCTAACATACTTAATATCTTCAAATTTCTTATATTCTTTTGCTTTTAAATTTGGCATAAGCACCCTCTCATTATTTTTATAATAGCTAACTCATATCAACTATTTTTCTTTATCTCTATATTTTTCAATAGAATTCCCCTGTAAATCTTTCCATTCTAGCCATCCATTATTGGACTTTCCAATAACTATCCAACCGGCACTCGATGGATTCATACATACAATATCTTCTTGTAATATATTATCTTTTATTTTTGCATTCCTTCTGATAGATGGGATATATCCTTTACCAGTATTGCCACAAAAACTTCCTTTCAACACTGTAAAGACTCCTTCTTTAACTATGACTTTCCCATTCACTTTCCCGAAACCTTTTTATATTATAGCATATTCACGCAGTTAAATATAGCGTTCTCTCTATTTTTATTTGTGTCGCATTTAATTTTGCAACCTATCATTTATATTTAAATGGATTCAGATGTATTTTCCTATAAGCTTACTTGCTCTTCCATATTGTTTCTTATTCTTTTAAAAGTTTCCAAATGAATTTCGTGAGTAAAATTTTCTATTAAAATTTCATAGCTATCATCAAAAAACTTTTTTATGCTTTTTTTAGCACCTATATCTGCCATTGTGTATATGATATAAAGTCCTTGTAAAATCGCTTTTGTAACCAAGGGATCACCTGCTGAATAAGAAATTATCTGGCTGAAACCAAGATATAGTTCATCCTCCACAGAATAACTTTGATAAATTATTTTTACATCTTCGTCCTCTTTCAGTATTATAAAATGATTGTCTGTAGATAATAGTTTCCCAAGTAATGATGACATTTTATATATACACATTATTGCAGTATTTGGATCATTTATGCCAGGGCTTAGGGCCATATTCGCAATTTCAGTTAAGCTTACAATTCCACGGTGATAATCTTCTTCTCTATTATTGTAAACATTTATTAAAAACAATGGACTTAATTTTTCTTTTAATTCGTTTTTATCATTATTATCTAACTCACATTGAAATATATTTAATTCTCCTATGCTTTCTCCTTTGATCGTGTACTCACCAATCCTCTTGTTTATAGTAAGTTCTGCTTTTATGCCATTAAGTTCTTTAAAAATCGCATCTGCTTTTATTTCAAATAAATAACCTGAATTCTCAGCTACAATTGATAACTTTGTAGATTCGTCGCATTTTTCATAATGCTCAGCTTTTTCTCTTTGTTCTACCTCTTTATCAATAAGTTTTTCGCAGTCATTAAATATATATTCTATAATATTTGATACCTTTATATTATCAAGAACCTGTCTTGAGAAAGCTATAAAACTAAGCATTGCAATTATGGCATAGGCTATTCCAAAACTTCCAGCTACAACGTGTTGGTCTGGGCCAAGGTCTTGCAATAGTAGAATACTAATTATTGAATAGAAAAAACCACTTACAAATATACCATATAAACCAAGGACTCCTGTCCTATCTATGAAACTCTGAAGCAATCTAGGTGATATGCTACTGCTATATTTATTAAGTACAGTGACAATAGTTGTAAAACAAAAAATACTTATAGTCAAAAATATTCCAGATATATTAGAAAGGAAATTTACCGAAACTTCAACTGATAGCAATAGTTGTTTGGGAATATAAGATTTAATTGCAATATATTGATGATCAAAAATCCAGGTAACTAAAAGAAGCGACACTGTTAAAATTAAAAATCTTGACATCCTTAAAAAATTCTTATTATTTAAAAACCACAATTTAATTTTGGGCAACATACATCAATCCTCCTGTTTTAATATTGTAATTATAAAACTATATTATCATATTCTTGATTTTTGTCCAATATGAAATGGTGTATTCATCTTTTTGTAATTGAAAAATCCTTTGTGATTTTCTTGCTTATAAGTTTGGATATAAATATTATGACAATAGCTGATAGACTTGGCCATGAAAAAGTAGACACTACTTGGAATACATATGGTCATCTATACCCTAATAGAAAGGTCTGAAGTTGTCGACAAGTTAAGTGCCTTAAAATAAAGGTTGTATAATATTTAGCGTTGGTGAGAGAAAAAATTCTCTCCCAATGCTAAATTTTTTGCAAAAAAATAGGAACACACATCAAATCTCATGTATAATTTAAATCA
>NZ_JRNB01000061.1 GCF_000758885.1 Peptostreptococcus sp. MV1
TCAGACTGTAAAAATACTTTTTAATAGGGTTAATACAAATCCTTTGATATTGATGGTTAAAAAGCAGAGGTTTTTCTGTAAGCATTGTGAGTCAACATTTATGGCCAAAACACCTATCGTAGATAGGGGGTGCTTCATATCGAATGATGTTAAGAGGTCAATAGTTTTAAACCTATGTGAGACTAAGTCAATGGACTTAATTGCAAGAGAACACTGTGTATCTCCTATTAGTGTTGCCAGGATACTCCGTTTAACTGAAGATAGGAGAAGAAAAAATTATCTTCCTAGGGTTCTATCAATAGACGAATTCAAGTCAGTAAATACAGTTGATGCGTCTATGAGTGTAAATTTAACTGATTTAGAAGGCGGTCATATTTTTGATATTCTGGCGGATAGAAGACAAAGATACCTCTTTGAGTATTTTAATTCATATTCCTTGAAGGTGAGAAAAAGGGTAGAATATGTGACTACAGACATGTATAGGCCATATATTGATCTTGCCGAGAAGGTCTTTCCAAATGCCAATATTGTGGTCGATAAATTCCATATAGTACAGCTCTTGACGAGAGAGCTAAACAAGTTAAGGATAAATGAGATGAAGAAGCTTAATACCAGGTCTAGAGAGTATAAAGTACTGAAAAGATACTGGAAAATACCACTTACTAGAAACTGGGAATTAAATAGGATATATTTTTACAAGAATAGACACTTTAAAAATATGACTAGTTCAATCGATATATTAGACTACATGTTAAAGGAATTTCCCCACTTAAAAGAGGCCTATGATTTTTATCAAAACTTCCTATTAAGTATCTCTAAAAATGATGTAGCTATGCTTGAAGATATTCTAAATACTAGGACTGATGAAATACCAATGTGTTTTAGGAAGAGCATAAAAAGCCTTAAAAAGCTTAGAAAGTATGTGCTAAACTCATTAAAATATGAATATACGAATGCTATGGTGGAGGGTAAAAATAATAAGATAAAGGTAATTAAAAGAGTATCCTACGGATATAGGAGTTTTAGGAATTTTAAGGCAAGGATAATGCT
>NZ_JRNB01000062.1 GCF_000758885.1 Peptostreptococcus sp. MV1
TTCTAATGAACCTTCAAAATTGAACAGCAGGTAATTCTCCTTAGAAAGGAGGTGATCCAGCCGCACCTTCCGATACGGCTACCTTGTTACGACTTCACCCCAGTTATCGACGCCACCTTCGACGACTTCCTCCTTGCGGTTGGATAATCGGCTTCGGGTGTTTCCGACTCCCGTGGTGTGACGGGCGGTGTGTACAAGACCCGGGAACGCATTCACCGCAGCATTCTGATCTGCGATTACTAGTAACTCCAGCTTCATGTAGGCGAGTTTCAGCCTACAATCCGAACTGAGAATGGCTTTAAGGGATTAGCTCCACCTCACGGTTTGGCAACCCTCTGTACCACCCATTGTAGCACGTGTGTAGCCCTAAGCATAAGGGGCATGATGATTTGACGTCATCCCCACCTTCCTCCAGGTTATCCCTGGCAGTCTCTCTAGAGTGCCCAACTGAATGCTGGCAACTAAAGACAAGGGTTGCGCTCGTTGCGGGACTTAACCCAACATCTCACGACACGAGCTGACGACAACCATGCACCACCTGTCACCTCAGTCCCGAAGGAAGGGTGTGATTAAACACCTGTCCGAGGGATGTCAAGCTTAGGTAAGGTTCTTCGCGTTGCTTCGAATTAAACCACATGCTCCGCTACTTGTGCGGGTCCCCGTCAATTCCTTTGAGTTTCACACTTGCGTGCGTACTCCCCAGGCGGAGTACTTAATGCGTTAGCTGCGGCACCGAGGGGGGTAACCCCCGACACCTAGTACTCATCGTTTACAGCGTGGACTACCAGGGTATCTAATCCTGTTTGCTACCCACGCTTTCGTGCCTCAGTGTCAGTTGCAGTCCAGAAAGCCGCCTTCGCTACTGGTGTTCCTCCCAATATCTACGCATTTCACCGCTACACTGGGAATTCCACTTTCCTCTCCTGCACTCAAGTCCTCCAGTTTCGGCGGCTTACTACGGTTGAGCCGTAGCCTTTAACCACCGACTTGAAGGACCACCTACGCACCCTTTACGCCCAGTAAATCCGGATAACGCTAGCCCCCTACGTATTACCGCGGCTGCTGGCACGTAGTTAGCCGGGGCTTCCTCACAGGGTACCGTCATTATCTTCCCCTGCAACAGAACTTTACGATCCGAAGACCTTCATCGTTCACGCGGCGTTGCTGCATCAGGCTTGCGCCCATTGTGCAATATTCCCCACTGCTGCCTCCCGTAGGAGTTTGGACCGTGTCTCAGTTCCAATGTGGCCGATCACCCTCTCAGGTCGGCTACTGATCGTCGCCTTGGTGGGCAGTTATCTCACCAACTAGCTAATCAGACGCGGGTCCATCCTATACCGCTAACACTTTGATATATCTGCGATGCCACAAATATATATTATCATGTATTAGTAAACTTTTCAGTATGTTATCCATGTGTATAGGGCAGGTTACCCACGCGTTACTCACCCGTCCGCCGCTTGGTCTTACTCAGAATTCAATACTCTACTTTACT
>NZ_JRNB01000063.1 GCF_000758885.1 Peptostreptococcus sp. MV1
CTACGCTACCGCGTTTAAGTTCATTGTAAATAGTAGTTCTTGACCTGTTCAAATGTCTAGCAATAGAGGATATTGAGCAGCCTAATTTGATCATAGCATAAATTTCTCCTATTTCATACTCACTTAAGTGTTTAATGTTTCTATTTTTTGTGTTAAAATTAAGTTGATTCATTGTGATCCTCCTGTAGAATTTGTGTAGTAACTTATATTTTAACACAGGATTCACAATGAATCATTTTTTTATTCAGTTGTACAAATTGATTATACAATCAACCTATTATTTTCAATGCAAAAAAGCCAGCAGAATTTACACTCTGTTGGCTTAATTATTTTCTCTTAGAAGTGGCTTACCACTTTTTTCTTATAATAAAGTACTTCAAAAATACTTCATCTAACCACTTGAAACTTTAGAATAATCAGTAATATCAATGGTTTCAATTAGTGCTTAGGCTATTCCCATTCAATTGTTCCAGGAGGCTTACTAGTTATATCATACACAACCCTGTTAACCCCTTCAACCTCATTAATTATCCTATTAGAAATCCTCTCCAAAACGTCATAAGGAATCTTGTACCAGTCAGATGTCATACCATCACTTGATGCAACAGCTCTCAGTCCAACTAGGTGGGCATATGTTCTTTCGTCACCCATTACACCTACAGTCATTACATCTGGTAGTGTAGCAAAGGCCTGCCATATTTCCTTGTATAGGCCAGCATTTCTTAGCTCGTCCATGTATACTGCGTCGGCTTCTCTTAGGATATCGCATTTTTCCTTAGTTACTTCTCCGATTACCCTAATACCTAGTCCTGGTCCTGGGAATGGATGTCTAAATATTAGGTTTTCTTCTATACCTAGCTCTAGACCTATCTTTCTTACTTCATCCTTGAATAACTCTCTTAGTGGTTCTATTATTTCCTGGAAGTCTACATCTTCTGGTAGTCCACCTACATTGTGGTGAGACTTGATTGTTGCAGATTCTCCATTACCTGATTCTACTACGTCTGGATAGATTGTACCCTGTACCAAGAAGTCCATCTTACCTAGCTTCTGTGATTCTGCCTCGAATACCCTGATGAATTCTTCACCTATTATCTTTCTCTTTGCTTCTGGTTCTCTTACTCCTGCCAGCTTGCCTAGGAATCTGTCTTCTGCATTTACCCTGATTAGGTTCATACCGAATTTCTGTCTGAAGATCCTCTCCACATCGTCACCTTCGTTCTTTCTTAATAGACCGTGGTCAACGAATACACAAGTTAGGTTGTCACCTATTGCTCTATGCATCAAGGCTGCTGCTACTGATGAGTCTACTCCACCTGATAGAGCACATAGGGCCTTCTTGTCACCAACTTTTGCCTTTATTTCTGCTACCTTGTCGTCTATAAATGAGCTAGTAGTCCAGTCTCCACTTACCTGACAAATCTTGTAAAGGAAGTTTGCAAGTATCTTGTCTCCTTCTATTGAGTGTTCTACTTCTGGATGGAACTGTACTCCGTATAGCTTTCTTTCCACATTGTGCATAGCTGCTACAGGACAGTTGGCTGTAGTTGCTACTACGTCAAATCCCTGAGGAGCTGCTGATATATAGTCTGTATGGCTCATCCATACCTGGTTGCTTGATATTCCTTCGAATATTGGAGACTGACCGTATTCTATGATTGTCTTACCATATTCTCTAGTCTGGTTGTCTCCCTTTTCAACCTTACCACCTAGTAGGTGGGCCATCAACTGGTCACCATAGCATATACCAAGGATTGGTACACCTATTTCGAATATTTCAGTTGACATCTTTGGTGAATCTTCTAGGTAGGCACTGTTAGGTCCTCCTGTGAAGATTATACCCTTAGGATTTTTTTCCTTTATCTTTTCTATGCTAGTTGTGTATGGTAGGATTTCACAGTATACGTTGTTTTCTCTTACTCTCCTAGCTATTAGCTGGTTGTACTGACCTCCAAAGTCAATTACAAGAACTATCTCGTGTTTCATATTTTCTCCCTTCTTATTCTGACACTAGATTTATCAAATAAATATACGAACAATCTAAGTCCTATTGAAATATTTTTTCGTTTTGTTTTTACTTATAACAAATATTATACCATATTTTTTAGGTATATATCAATATAATTGAATCTGTCCTTATATTCAGTATTTGCAATACTTTTGTCCTGATTTTTGTCAATCATTTATATATTTAAATATATAAAAATGGAGGCAGCATTCCTCTAACTCTATTTGGAATGCTAACCTCCACTTGCTTCTTTTTTATGTTGCTTGCTTATCCTATGCAGACTACATCATTCCTGGCATTCCACCTGGCATACCTGGCATATCGTCGCTACCTGGTAGGTCTGCAATGGCAGCCTCTGTAGTCAAGAATACACTTGCTATTGATGAGGCATTCTGTAGGGCACTCCTACTTACCTTAGTTGGGTCAACTATACCTGCCTCTATCATGTTTACATAGTCCTCATTCAAGGCATCAAATCCTATCTGAGAATCTGAATTTATCACGTTTTGTATGATTACAGATCCCTCTAGACCTGCATTTATTGCTATCTGTCTTAGTGGTTCTTCTAGGGCTCTTCTTATTATCTGTGCGCCTAGCTTTTCTTCTCCATCCAGTGATGCTACTAGGGCATCTACTGCTGGTATGGCAGATACAAAGGCTGTACCACCACCTGCTACTATACCTTCCTGAACGGCTGCCTTTGTCGCATTTAGGGCATCTTCTATCCTTAGTTTTCTTTCCTTCATCTCTACTTCTGTAGCTGCTCCTACCTTGACTACAGCTACTCCACCTGATAGCTTGGCCAATCTTTCTGCCAATTTTTCCCTATCAAAGTCTGATGTAGAGTCTGCCATCTGCATCTTTATCTGGTTTATCCTGTGAGCTATATCTTCCTTTGAGCCTATTCCGCCAACTATAGTTGTAGTTTCCTTGTTTACCTTGACTGTCTGGGCCCTTCCCAACATATCTAGCTGGACTTCCTTTAGGTCAAAGCCTAGCTCTGTAGATATAAATCTACCACCTGTTAGGATTGCTAGGTCTTCTAGCATGGCCTTTCTCCTATCACCAAAGGCTGGTGCCTTGACTGCTACTACATCAAATGTTCCCCTTAGCTTGTTGACTACTAGTGTAGATAGGGCTTCACCCTCTAGGTCTTCTGCTATTATCAGTAGCTTGCCACCATGTTGAACTAGCTCTTCTAGTAGGGGTAGTATTTCTTGTATATTTGAAATCTTCTTGTCTGTAATCAAGATATATGGATTTTCCAGGACTGCTTCCATCTTTTCTACGTCATTTACCATGTAGGCAGATACGAATCCCCTGTCAAACTGCATACCTTCTACTGATTCCAATTCTGTAACCATTGACTTTGACTCTTCAATAGTTATTACTCCATCCTTGCCTACTGTCTTCATTGCCTCTGCTATCAGCTTGCCTACTTCTTCGTCACCTGCTGATATAGCTCCTACCTGGGCAATTTCTTCCTCAGTATTTATTTCCTTAGAATTGTTCTTTAATTCCTCTACTGCAACGTCTACAGCCTTCTTTATCCCCTTCCTAAGTAGGATAGGGTTTGAGCCTGCTGTTACATTCTTTAGGCCTTCTCTGATTATTGCCTGGGCTAGGACTGTCGCTGTAGTTGTACCATCACCGGCTACGTCGTTAGTCTTTGTTGCAACTTCCTTGACTAGCTGGGCTCCCATGTTTTCAAACTTGTCTTCTAGTTCTATTTCCTTGGCTATTGTTACACCATCATTTGTGATTAGTGGTGCCCCAAATTTCTTGTCTAATATTACATTTCTACCCTTTGGTCCTAGTGTAACCTTTACAGTATCTGCCAACTTGTTTACACCTGCTTCCAAAGATGCTCTCGCATCCTTTGCAAATTTTATTTCTTTTGCCATTTTAAAGCTCCTTCCTAATTACTATCCTATACCAATATACCTACTATATCTTCTATCTTTAGGACTATGAATTCTTCCTTTTCTATCTTGACTTCAGTTCCAGCATACTTATTGTATATTACCCTGTCACCTATTTCTACTTCCATTTCTATTTCCTTGCCGTCAACTATACCTGAGCCTACAGCTATAACTTCTGCAAACTGTGGTTTTTCCTTGGCAGCACCTGTCAAAATTATTCCACTGGCTGTCTTTTCTTCGGCTTCTACCTTCTTCAAAACAACCCTATCTCCTAATGGTTTTATTTTCATAATTAAACACCTCCGTATTTATTTAGCACTCATTCTTTATGACTGCTAATAGTATATATCCAAATTCTTAAAAAAAGCTTAAATTATAGTAGGGGGGAGAAGAGCCTAGATATTGATTCTGCTAGTCTAACCCATACATTTCTGGTCCTGTAATTTTCCTCCAAAAGCTGGATTGAATCCTCCTGGTCCCTATAAAACTGGTCTGCCACCATATTTACATATTCCTTATCATAGATAAAGGCATTGACCTCAAAATTTAGCATAAAACTCCTCAGATCCATATTGGATGAGCCTATGGAAGCCAGCTCATCATCCACCAAAAATACCTTGGAATGTATAAATCCATTTTGGTATAGATAGACCTTGCCACCTGCCTTCATTATCTCCTCAAAGTATGAGTATGATGCTATATTTACTATATAGTGGTCAATCTTCTGTGGAAAGATAATCCTTACATCTACACCAGATAGGGCTGCTGTCTTTATTGCCTTTAGTAGGCTCTCATCCGGTATAAAATACGGTGTCTCTATGTAGACCCTCTTCTTGGCCTGGCTGATTGCCGAGAAAAAGGCATAATGTATATCTTCCCACTTGCTATCAGGTCCTGTACCAACCACCTGAATGGCAGTATCACCTATTATCTTCATCTTAGGCATATACTTGTCATCACTCAATAGTTCATTTGTAGTAAGGTACCAGTCCACTATAAATATTAACTGGAGCATATGGGTAGCTATACCCCTAATCCTGATATGAGTATCCCTCCAATAGCCAAACTTCTTGAACTTGCCCATATATTCATCACCTATATTCAGGCCTCCTGTATAGCTAATCTTGCCGTCGACTACAGCTATCTTTCTATGATTCCTGTAGTTGAGCTGACCACCAAAGATTGGAAACTTGGTAGGCAGGAAGGCTGCACACTTGACACCCGCCTCCTTTAATTCTCTCAAGAAAGACCTATTGATCTTGAGCCTCCAGCAGGCAAAGTCATCATACAAAAGTCTAACCTCTAGACCCTGCCTGGCCTTTTCAATCAAGACAGCCTGAATTTCCCTCGCTATCTGACTATCCTTGACTATAAAGTACTCCAGATGTATATGGTCCTTGGCTGCCTTCATATCCTCAATTAAATTAGCAAACTTCTCATGACCATCCTTATATATTTCCAGTTCATTATTGGTAGTATAGGGAAATTGACCTATATTAAAGAGTAGCCTGACCACCCTTTCTTTTATAGGGCTGGCATCGTCCCCCATTAGACTACCCTCTTCCAGCATTTTCTGCTGGTTCTTAACTATATTCTTGAGGATTTCCATACTGTTTAATAGTTGCCTATGGCTCAACTTACTAGACTTGGTCTTAGCCTTAAACAACTTGTGTTTTCTGATATTCCTCCCAGAGAATACATATAATACAATACCCACACCCGGAAAAATCATGAACATCAATATCCACAAGAGGGTCTTTGATGGGTCCCTATTTTCCAAGAGTATATTCATGGAAATTATTATCCCTATTATATAGGATAACAGAACTATTAAAACCGTAACCTTTAATACCATTACATCCCCCTGCCTCTACAAATAATACTCCTAGAAGATTACTACTTCCAATCCTTCAAGATACTTATAATTTCAACTTTCACCTAAAAAAATCCTTCTCAAATAGGATACTACTTCTTTCCTATTTCTAGCTCCCTCACATAATAAAACAAATACTGCTGGGCAAAACCAGCATCTTCTCCAAATAGGTCCATACCATACTTCCTCATCTTTGGAAGACTCATATCATCCGCCCCATAAAATTCCTGCATTACTCTTTTGACCCATACATCCACAGGGAAGGAATTGTACTTTCTCATACCAAATAGGGCTATACAATCGGCAACCTTTGCTCCAACCCCCTTGAACTTCAATAATTCCTTGTGGCATAGCTCTGGTTCCATGCCTACAAAGGCCTTTAGGTCAATCTTTTCATCTAACACTGCCCTAGTTGTATGGTAGATATACTTGTCCCTAAAACCAGTCTTACATTCTCTCAAGTCCTCTATGCTGGCCTGGGCTAGGTCCTCTGGTGTCGGGAAGGCATAGTAGTCCTGCCCCCTATAAGTCCCTATCTTGCGACCATAACTTTCAGATATGTTGTTGATGGCCCTCTGTATCATTGGTATCCTATTGTTCGATGATATTATAAAGGAAATCAGCATCTCCCAGCCATCCTGCTGTAGTATCCTGATACCCTGCCCAAAATCTACAGCCTTTTTCAAATTTTCATCATGCTTGGCTAGGTCTTTTTTTAGGGCTTTGTAGTCTCTTCCTAGGTCAAAGTATTCATACCAGATATTTTCAAAGTCCTCTAAGCTAGTATTATCTATATGTATATCATCACCTAGCTTGCTCACATTGATAACCCTGCCCATAGCAACACCTGTATATGACCCATCATCCTGCCTAATCCACCTAAAGCACTGGCCACAATCAAACACATGGGCTGGTTCAAAGTCCTCGACCCCTTCTAGTATAATTCCATTTTCAACTTCTTTTATCTTCATTTCTATCCCTCTTTCCTTGGCTTAACCTATTTAAAAAGCAGCCATACATTTGTACAACTGCCCTATCTTCTTATTACCCGTTAAGCCTGTCCCTAAATTCATCTGGGCTTAATACATCTTCAATTTTTGCATTGACCTCGACAACCTTCAAACCAGTCATGCTCATGACCTGGGCCTCTATTACCTCTTTAATTCTCGTGTAAATTTCCCTGGCATTCTTGCCAAACTCCAACCACAACCTTAGGTCAACTGCAACTTCAGTCTCACCAACTTCAACATTTATACCACTGCTTTCATTGCCCCTGCCTACTATACCTGAAAAAGCTCCGTTGCTCTTGACTGTAGTGATACCATCCTGTCCCTTAATAGCCATAGCAACTATTTTGGCGATTACCTGCTCATCAAATACTAGCTTGCTAGTATGCTGGTTGTCTGTATTATTATCCTTGTAATCCATATCTACACCTCACAAATATATAAAATACCTTACTTAAACTTTCTAACTATTGTCTCAACTAGACCAACAACGACTGGATTTTGGTCAAATATTTGTCCAATTATATTGGCTATAAATACTACTATGCATATTACAGCTGTCTTCAAGAAACCAATCCATAAAAATAAGATTGCTATTATAATTCCAACTATGGTAGCTATAAGTGTATTTGGCTTCTTCCTGTAGGCTGCTAGTAGCATAGCCTCTAATTTTTCCCATAGAGTATTTTTCTTCGTATTGTTAATCAGGGGCTTTCTCTTTTCCCCGCCATGATTTATTGACTCCTCCTGGACATTGTATACTTGGTCATAATCTTGTCCAATATTAGGCTGGACCTCTTCTTTCTTACTTTCTTTATCAGAACTATCCTCAAACACTACCCTAGCCCTGACAGGTTGAGATTCAGCAGATACCTCCTTGACAAAATCATCCTGATTATCAAAAATATCATCTATATCTTCTATATGGTAATTTTCATCTATCATTTCGGCACCTCCTTACTTAACCCTTTTAACTTTGTCCCCATACTCAGATTCCTGTTGAGATTTCTTGTAAGACTTGTCAAACTTGTCCTTTTTTTCTATATCATAGAATTTTATATTTATTTCATTGACCCTCTGACCTATAAAGTTCTCCACTGCCTTGTGGAGTTCCTCCTGAATCATATTGGTCAATTCAGTCATACCAATAGCCTGGTCATTATCGATACTAGAGTAATCTTGCATACACTTTTCATAGTCCAGTCCACACTTTATATAGACCTTTATATCTGACTCGCCATCCTTTTTATTTTTTATACTAGTCTTTAAATCCAACTGACCAATCTCTTGAATTTTGCTAGCTGCCTGCCTAACAGTCCTCTCTATAGACCTATCAGAAATCATAATACTACCCTCATCCTCGAATAAAAGCAAGTAGCTGTCATCAGATTTTTTGAACAGTAGATATATGACCCTTAGTCCAGTCACTAATAATACCAGTATTACAAACATATTCAAGACCATAGTGTAGTTAGAATCACTCCTAAGGCTAACTATAAAACTCTCCATAAATTCAAGATTAAAGGCCATTGAATACAAGACCACTACTATACATACAAGTACCAAGCAGTATAGTAGATTTATAACTTTTTTAAAATTAGACATATCAATCTCTCCTAATAGTATTTCAAGATTTAAATATAAGTTCACAACTCTAGTTTAGCACATAAATAGACTAAAAAAAAGATTTTTCAGATAATATAGGCAAGTTTATTTTCCTTTAACCAACTTATATACATCCTCTGCCTTCAAGTCTTTATCACCACTAATATATACCAACCTGTGTTTTAACTTTATCCTTACAAGGGGCCTATTTGGACTGTTGACATATAGGTCTAGTCCTCCTATCCTTTTACCTCTAAACCTACCTATTTTTATCTCTCCCATGCTGATACCATTTGTCCTAATATATGAATCATCCTCCATATCATCCACCAAGTCTAAACCAAGAACATCAGACCTCTTGAACTCAGTCTTGTAGAAACCTGACGATACCTTTATCCTATCACCCTTGCTTGTAATCTCTACATCCTTATTAGGCTGCAAGAAACATATAAAAAAGGTACCCAAGATCAATATAGCCAGTAGTAAATTTATTATCTTGGCTGATTTTTTAGCCATATTAAATTCTTGGTTCATAGAATTTAGCCTGCTTGGCACAAATATTCTTTTGTCATTAGGGTTTGAATACCAACCCTTTCTCCAATAGTAGTCATCATCCATGTACTCAATATTTTTAGCATAGCTAAGGATATCATCCCTCTTAGTATTGGCTATCTTGGCCACGAAAATACAAGTCATGCTAGATAGGAATAAACCAACAACATATATAGCCATATCAACATCATACAACCAGGCATTTCCTATCAACCTATACAGGATATACATACTGGTTATAAATACAAGGAGGTCTGCCAGCAGACTTGCCCTAGACCAATACAACTTATCCACCCTATTTGCCATATAATTGATTGGACTATCTTCACAGTAGACTTGATTTTTCCTATCGCCGTAAATTATATGTACAAGTAGATAGGACAGAGAAATAAATACACTTATAGCAAAAATAATAATTAGCATAAACTTTAAGTCCATATATGCAGACTGGTCAACTCCCCTAAAAATACTTTTCAAAACTGGCCCTTCTATTATACCGTCTATTATCAAGTAGCCATAAACAAACAAAAACGGCAAATGTACAAGAGGGCTCAGTTTCATCTTATCATCCATACTGGATACCCTAGTATCAATCTTTATTAAGTTGGACTCCTTGTTTATCCAGCCCCTGTCCTCCTTGAGACTATACATATCCCTCATACAAAATACTGATATATACTGATAATAGCCTATGACCAATATTAACCAGACCATATATACCACTATAAAAATATCCACATTAAGCCAGATTACTGCCAGGGTCAAAATTGAACCCACAAGCAGGATCAACTTCAAAATCCCTAGTTTCTTACCGTACTTTTCAATCAGTCGCAATATGTCTGGGTCTTCCATCTTGTCCTTATCCACGTGCATACCCAAAACCATGCCATTTTTGTAATCCAAAATTTTCTTCAAGGTAAACCAAAAGACAAGGCACATTATCAAATTGGAAATACCTATAATAACAAATAGCAATATATTCATAGCTATACCTCCTCACACACCTTAAGTCCTGCAAAGGCCCTCTCACACATCTTTATAAAATCTTCCTTGTCCATCCCCTTGACACAGGCTTCGGCTGTCAATAGCTCCAATTCCGACTCCAATTTCTCCTTAAAGTCCCTATCCATATGCTGACTAGCAGATACAAAGGCACCACTTCTACGGTCAATCTCTATAAAACCCTCAGCCTTTAATATTTGGTAAGTCTTGTTGACTGTCATTGTATTGATACCCGCATCCTTGGCCATCTGTCTGACAGTAGGTAGGCTTTCACCCAACTTCAAGTCGCCCCTACTAATACCCAGTACAATCTGATTTCTCAACTGCACATAAATTGGAACACTAGAAGATGTATCCAAAGAAATAATCATATAAACCCCTCCTCTACAATTTAAAAATACTACATATGATTCAAAATTCACTTTATAAAATTCTCTTCTTCCATCTGCCTATTCTGATAAATATTAAGTTTATACCCCCTGTATGTATTGCTAGGTGTAATACTTAATTTGTATTATTTATTATAATACAATAAATACAACAATACAAGACTTTTTACAAAAAAATACTGAGACTTCCCTGTTAGATAAAATTG
>NZ_JRNB01000064.1 GCF_000758885.1 Peptostreptococcus sp. MV1
AACCTGTTTCTAGAGAATTTACGATAGCATCCTTGTAACCATATAGCGTGTTAATGGCAGTCTCAAACTCTGGTGGAATAGAATCCTGATTTAAATATCTATCTAAAAAGGCCTCAAAACCATCGATATCTCTGTTATGTATGGTGTATAGAAACTCTTGATATAGGCTGTGACCAGCTGATAGCCTATCAGACAGGCTAAGTAAGTCTATTAAAATTTCTTTTGTATTAGTCCATTTTTTGTAGTGTACATACTTGTAAAATTTAACTCCATTTAGATTAAAGTCCTTCTTTAAAAGAACCTTCCAGTACCTTTTAAGCTTCTTGTAATTCGTTGATCTTGTGTTAAAGTTCTTCATAACATCTATCCTCAATTTTTGCATGCATCTAGTAAATAATTGAACTACATGAAATTTATCAATGACTATTTGAGCATTTGGAAATAGGTCAATTCCAAGGTCTATATATGTTTGATACATATCTGTGGTTATGTATTTCACCATGCTCCTAGCCTCCTTAGAAAAGCTTTCAAAGTATTCTCTTAAGTACCTTTTACGCCTATCAGGTACAATGTCAATAATCTCTCCAGTCTGAATATCACATATGTTTACACTCATATTTGAGTCAACAGATTTCAGTGATTTAAATTCATCTATTCCAAGTACCTCTGGCAGCCATTGTTTATTTACCTTGAAAACATTGGACCTTAGAACTCTCTGAACTGTTGCAGTTGACACGCTGTAGGTAGATGCTATGTGTTTTAAGGATACATTTTCAGCTAGCTCGATGTTTATGCATGATTTGACTTTTCTAGAAATTGAGCAGTTTTTTGCAACCAAGGGAGTCTGTGCCATAAAGGTTTTTCCGCAGTGTTTGCAATAAAATCTTTGCTTTGTAAGCCTTAATATGACTGGCTTTGAATTGAATTGACCTATTAAAATATCCATGGTTTGATTTCCGTTTTTGACAATCATATAGTCCTTATTTTCTCCATTACAATGGTCACAAGAGTCAGGTATATATGTCAATTTGCCCT
>NZ_JRNB01000065.1 GCF_000758885.1 Peptostreptococcus sp. MV1
CTCTTTCATTATGCTGATAATTCTTGATAAATTTCAATAAATGCGTTATTATAATTACAGGAAAGTTTATAAAATTATAAACAATTTAGGAGGTTTAATTCATGAATAACTTAAGCAATATAGAACCAAAGGAAGTCTTTAGATGGTTTTACGAAATCAACCAGCACCCTAGAAGTTCTGGAAATGAACAAGAAGTGAGTGATTTTTTGGTACAATTCGCCAAGGATAGAAATCTAGAAGTTTATCAGGACGAAATTCTTAACGTAATTATAAAGAAGCCTGGTACTCCAGGTTACGAAAAATCTGAGCCAGTAATCATCCAGGGACATATGGACATGGTATGTGTGAAGACTGATGATTCTAACCACAACTTTGACACTGATCCTATCGAAATGATAGTTGAAGGTGATGTAATCAGAGCTAACAACACTACTCTAGGCGGTGACGATGCAATAGCAGTAGCCTATGGTCTAGCTATATTAGATGCAGATGATATCCCTCATCCTCCACTAGAGCTATTGGTAACTACAAACGAAGAAACTGGTATGGATGGTGCTATGGCCCTTAAGGCTGACCACTTGACAGGAACACGTTTACTAAATCTAGACACAGAAGTTGAAGGCGACTTCTTGGTAAGTTGCTCAGGTGGATCAAATATAGACCTTAGCTTTGACATAACTAGAGAAGCAAACTCAAGCAAGGCCTACAAGCTAGTAATCTCTGGCCTAAAGGGTGGCCACTCTGGTGCTGAAATAGACAGACAGAGAGCCAATGCCATCAAGCTAGCTGCTAGACTAATGTACCTAGTAAAGGCTGATGTTAGACTTGCATCATTTGTGGGTGGTATCAAGCACAATGCAGTTCCAGGAAATGCAGAAGTAGTATTTGCTACAGACAAGTTTGACTCACTAAAAGATGGCCTAGATGCCCTAATAGCTGACCTAAAGGAAGAATATAGGGTTGAAGAACCAGATCTAGCAATAGTAATCACAGAAGCCGCAGCTGACCAGGTATACACTAAGGACCTTAGCGATTCAGTAATCGACATGCTAATGGCCCTACCAGATGGAGTTCAGTACATGAGCAAGGATATAGAAGGCCTAGTTCAGACATCTCTAAACAATGCTGTTATTCTAGAAAATGATGGAAAACTAGTACTTACTACTTCAGTACGTTCTGCATCATCTAGCTCACTAAGAGAAATCCTAAACAGGGTAACTATTATAGCCAACAGGATGGGTGCAGTTGCTAGAGAATACTCTGAATACCCAGCATGGCAGTACGAAGCAGTATCTCCACTTAGAGATATCTCTGAGAAAATCTACATAGAAATGTATGGAAAGGAACCTAACATCACATCTATCCATGCAGGCCTAGAGTGTGGACTACTAAAGGGAATCTTGCCAGATGCCGATATGATCAGTTTCGGACCAAGTATATTCGATGCCCACACACCTAAGGAACACATGTATATCTCTTCTGTTGAAAGAGTTTGGGAATACACTAAGAAATTACTTGCTGCTCTTAAATAAGAGCGTTTAACAACAAATAGGGGCTACGCATTCTAGTAAGATTGAACCTACCCCAAAAAGTTGGACTTTTTAGCGAGACGGCTTCGGCTGCCTCGCTATTTTTTATTCCTACTAAATTTTATAATTTCTGAACTACTTGCAAGAGCTCCCATACTTATGTATGTCCAATTTCATTCCATCTGAATACTTCTTCACAAGCAATTCCTCTTTAAATATACAAACAATTATAAAAAATAATCAAAAAAAGTTCACTTTTTCTAAAAAAAATAGCAAAAAAAAATTGACGAATCCCCCCTATTGTGAGATAATAAGTACATAGAAAACGAACTATTTTTCTAAACTTGTAAAGAACGTGCGTATATTGTGCGTTTACTATAAAAATTTTGGTATGTATTCATAGGAGGATTAAAATGAATAAGATTTATACTGGTAAGACTAAAGACGTATTTGAAATTGATGATAAGAATGTGCTATTAAAGTTCAAAGATGATGTAACTGGTAAAGACGGAGTTTTTGATCCAGGCGAAAACCAGGTAGGACTACAAATAGAAGGTGCTGGTCGTTCAGCTGTTGCTATGACTAAGTTCTTCTATGAAAAGCTAAATGCTATGGGCCTAAACACTCACTTCGTATCTGCTGATGTAGACAAGAATGAAGCAGTGGTTAAGAAGGCTAAGGTATTTGGTAAGGGTGTAGAAGTAATCGTTCGTTACAGGGCAGTAGGATCATTCATCAGAAGATATGGTGACTACATCGAATCTGGAACTGTAATCCCTCCATACGTTGAGGTAACTCTAAAGGACGACGATAGAAACGACCCACTAATCACTAAGGATGCCCTTGCCCTACTAAACATCATGTCAGAAGCTGAATACGACGAACTAGCTAAGCTAGCTCTAGGAATAGGCGAAGTAGTAAAGGCTGAATTAGCTAAAAAGGAATTAGAACTATACGATATCAAGTTCGAATTCGGTATGATAGACGGCAAGGTTGCCCTAATAGACGAAATATCAGGCGGAAACATGAGAGCTTATAAGGGAGACGAATACATCGAACCACTAAAGCTAGAAAAGATCATGTTAGGTTAATTTGGCCTCAATTTAATATAATTTCACATATAATATGACTAGGGATTTTTCACAGATCTCCCTAGTAGCTAAGAAGGCTCATTTATACTTTGTATAAGTGTGCCTTTTTGTTTTATTAAAAACTAGTTGCAATATATATAGCCGTAAATTGCAATATCAATTTGTACACTTTTTTTGCCACTCTTGCAAAAATATCGACAACACCAAGGACGAAAGTTTCGTCCAAGATGCTGCCGAATAATTTAAAAATGAATGTATAGAGAGTATAGAAGAGAGTATAGAATTTTTTCGAGAGTATAGAATTTTTTCTGTAAATTTGCCTTCTATGGATAATCTGCCAATTGGGCAATTAAATTTTTTATATAGAACCCCAGTTCCTGATAAGTAAATCGATTTTAAATCAGTAGCAAATACCTTTTGTCTTTATAACTAACATATCTAAGTGTGTTTCTTACTTGATGTACTATACAAGGCTGGTATTCAGTTTTAGGAATGCTACGTTTATAGACTACATTATACTTATTAAATATTATAAAATATCAACTGTTTTACTTAGAAATTTCCATTAATACTTCTCGCCATCTAATAGCTTTCTCTGGGAGTATATTATCGTTCTCACTATTCATAATAAACTCATAAATTTCCTTTGGATCAAGTATTTTAATATTTTCATACTTTTTACCCTTTATTTGTCCTTTTGTAGTAAATAGATAAACTTCACCATCTAAGTGTTTAAACTTTTCAGTGTCTAAATCTATTTCTCCTTTTTTTACTTGAATATACACATTTTTTTTATTTTGTCCACTCTTATCTTTATCATGATTTATTAATACGCACTCATATAATGGCGTCGAACTTTTACATGTAGATGGAATTGTTATGTAGCCATATTTTTTAAATAGCCACATACAAATTATATCTTCACAATCATTTGGAGAGATTAAATCAAATATACTATCAGGACTATTATCAAGATCACCAATTTTATAAATAGTATTATGAAGTTTATTGGCTATATACTTTGAAAATTTCAAAGCACTATCATTATTGATTTTTTGTAAAGTATTTCCTCTAAAAAATGATGTAGTAATAATACCTGGAATATCAGCCTCTCCCCCAATTATAAGCCATTTGATATTTGTTCTTTGATTAGAAGCATCCATATCTAAAGCTTTTTTTGAAGAATCATATTTATATTCACTATTTTTTTGAACTAAACCTAGCAAATATAGACCATCCTTCCTCATCCAAACGAAATCATTTTCTGATATATTATTTAATCTTCTAACATTGTCTATTTTACTGTACACTTTATTTTTATTCACAAACTTTTCATATTCTTCAAATCTTTCATTTTCTTTAGCATTCGCAATTAAATTTCTCTGCCTATCTATATACTCCCTATCCTTGATTAAATCAAGAGTACATGTTGATTTTTCTAAGTGTTTATCCTTTAAACTCCATCCCATTGCTAAGATTTCATTTTCAAAGCAATAATTTGCAACACTTTCATTCAGTTCATTATTAGTTTTAGTCTGCAATCTCCACACATTACACTTTTCTACTAGTTCTTCAGTTTCTAAATTTTTATTGTTAACATTTCTCATAATAAACCTCCTATAAAATAAATTTCATTATCTTTAGAATATTTTAAATTATTAACAAGTTCATTTGATATAGGCACCTATAAATACTTTATATCCCCATACATAAGAGGGAAAAAATCGAAATATTCAACATCCACTACCTCTGCATAAACTTTTTCATCCTGACCATCTACTGGTATGTAAAAATGGGATCCCTCATATACCCTTAAATCTTTTGATAAAAACACATGATATTTACCCTCTGAATCTACAAGTCTGCATACAGCATAGTCAGACTTACAAAGTCTAATTTTTCTATACCTTGTTTTGTCAAATATATTATATTTTCTATGATCAAATCCCTTCATCATATATTCATTTTCGACTATCAAATCCATAAACTCCTCATAGAAAACTGGCAGTCCAATTAGATCAAAACTTCCAGAGAATCTATGTGTAGGCTTACCATCATTATATTCAACTTCAATAGTATAGGTTTCTACTCGGTCTGAATCATTTAAGATATCCTCAAGATCTCCTAAACACATTCCAAATATATCCTCTGGGTTCCCTGCACACTTTCCAAATATATTTTTCTCACCAAAATGTAAAATATAAACAATTAATTCCCTAAAGATATTGAATGTACAAAAATACTCGCTTTCCCTACTATTTTTATAACCATTTTCTAAGGTAAAAATATACTCATTACTGTAATTTACATGATCAGCACCTTTATCTGACTGAAGTATTTTAATTGTAGTGTTTGCTAAATCAATTTCCATTGACTCATTTAACCTATCATAGCACTTAAAATCATCGTCTATCAAATAGTCATGTATTCTTTCATATGATATTTTAATTCTAGAAACCGGACATTTTTCAACTAATTGGGGATCACCATAGTTTACTTTTTCATAATACCCTTCTTTTTCTTTTAATTTTTTGTATTTAATTAATCTATTTAGCATAATAGGCCTCTCTACTAATTTCCCTTTTATAAGTTCTTTTTATAATCTATATTTACAAAAAATATTACTTTGAACGCCATTTCAAAAACCAATATTATTATGATGGTGTATAATCTTTACTTATACGATTTGATTATCAGTTCGATATTACCAAAAATTTTATATATAGATTTTATTTTCTCAATCACATCTTCACCTTCAAACTTAAATAAAATCACCTTGTTTAATAGGGGCATTTTACTCTTTAATAAACCTAGATAGTTTTTATCAATCGCTAAACTATGTCCTAATATAATTATCTCTTCTACTTTTGAATAATCTGTTTGATCCATATATATTTGGAACTCATTGTCCCTAGCATACTCTAATATTTCTTTTGAAGGTTCTTTATATTTACAGCTAGAATCATTTTTTTCATTTTCATCTATTAAATATTCTCCTCTTCCAGAAAATAAACAGTATAGATGTTCCAACAACTCATCTTGTAACTGATCACTATATTTATAATTCCTACTTTTTAAAAATCTCCTGAAATTTAAAATTTCTTTTTTAAAATCCTTTCTAAACTTTATAAATTCACCCCCACAAGAATCTGGGACATCATCTTCAGGAAAGCCCAAAATAATATATCCATCTTCAGATATGGAACCATGAATATATTTTACATTATTAGTATATAGCTTAATAGTATCCGTATAATTAAAATTAATAGCCAAAGTTTCTTCATCTATTACCTCTAAAATAGACTCTATTATATCTACAGTTTTATTCATAACATTATTTTGTAAGTATTCTGCAAATAAAGTTGTAATGTTATTATAAATTATATTAGTATCGAGCATTTTTTCTTCTATTATTTTGTCGGAATCTATATCTATAATGTCATGAAAATTTTCACTAAAGATACCTAATGCAACAGATTTCATACACCCTTCAATATCACACCAATTTAAATCATCTTTCTTATTTTTATTATGACTTTCTATCAATTTTTTAAAAGCTTTAATAAAGTTCTCCTCCTTATTATTATATAAAAAGTCAATATACTTTGTTTTCAGTCCATGTGATAAGTCAAATCCATTCCCTATTATTGCAACTTTCTTTATATCCTTACTGTGAATATCACCTCCTATTTCTTGCTCCACTCTAGTAATTAATATATCAACATTATTCAAATCTTCATTAGTTAAATATATATGTTTTTCTTTTTTATTTTTTAAATATACTATATTAATAAAGGATTCATAACCTTTACATCTTTTAATCAACTTTTTAAGTGCACTAAAAATACTAGCCCAAACTATAGCTGTTTCACCAATTTCTTTTATGTTAATTATTATATCCATAAGATTTGGTTCAAACGCTCTAGGCTGGCACATAAAATATACTTTTCCCTTATAATCACTACTAATAAATCCATTTCCTAGAAATTCTTCCATGGCATCTAGGTTAAAATCTAGATTTTTCTTTTCTAATTCACTTGCATTTGTACTTATGCCGACTTCAATTTCAACCATTACTTGTTCCACCATCCTTCTCATCAACAATTATATTTCATTATTACTCTTCAAAGTATAATGTTGAAAAATACAAACTTAGACGCTCTGACTCTTTTTTTGATAGATCCTTAGGTAATACAAATGAGATTTCAAATCCTGGTCTTAATGGGTATTTAACTTCAATTACATTTGTCGGTAATGATGTTTTACTTCCATTCACTTCTAATTCTTCATCCAATAATATTTTTTCTCCCTTAGATAGTGCCTCAATCTCATCAAAGTGTTTACTTAAATCTGATATAGTTCTTTGATTTTTCAAAGATAATCTTAATTTCATCGAAAGATTTTCACGTAATGTTTCATATACAGACCATTCGACATGTCTTTGATGAGGATATCCTTCCTCATCATTATCTTTTTCTTCATCAAAGTTATAATCACTCGTTATTCTACCAAAGTAAATATTATCACCATAAGGGGTCAAGATTAAGTCACCTATTTCCATCCTATTTACGAAATTATCAAGTATTGAAGCAACATTTCCAAGCACCACTTTTGAATAATTATATTTGTCATTATTATCAATTATTTTTTTGATGTCGTCCTTATTTTTATTGTGTAAATTTCCTATGCAAGGCCATCCTACAGCTATAATTTTCTCATTCTTAAATTCATCCATTCTATCCTCTCCATGTGGATGTGGTCTTAATAACCAAGCTACCTTCCTACCTGTAACCTTACTATTATTTTTTAAATTTGTCATTGCAATTCCTCCTTAAAAACTCTTTTTTTAATATAGTCTTATATATCAAATATACTTAATCTCTATTTATCATATAATTATCCTCTATCTCATCAAAGTGTTTGCTTAAATCACCTATCGCTTTGGGATATCTCAAAGATTTTCTTAAATTATCAGAAAGTTTTTTACGTGATGCTTTATTAATAACCCACTCAACTTGTCTTTGATGTGAATACCCCTTTTCATAAGTATCTTTTTCTTCATTATAAATATAATCACTAGTTATTCTACCGAAATATATATCATCACCATCTGGCATCAAAATTAGATCTCCTACTTCCATCTTATTTACAAATATATTAAGGCTTGAAGCTGCTTGTCCTAGTCTTGAACCAACATAGTTATATGGTTCACCAGAAAGAAGATTTTTAATTTGATCCCTTGATTTTCCATATAGGTTACCGATACAAGGCCAGCCTATAGCTATAATTTCTTCATTCTTAAACTCATCCAGTCTCTTGATTTTGTGTGGTGACGGTCTTAGCAACCAAGCCACTTTTACATTTGTTACTTTTAAATCTTTCATTTTGTTCCTCCTTTTTCATTTATACTTTATTAAATATTTATTTCAGATATGTATAATATATATCATAATATATGCCACAATATATATTGTGTTTATTATTATATATCTACTATTATCTACCCTTATCTAAGCTATATATCATATTTCTTCCTTTGTCAATTATTTTTCGTAAAATTTTTATTTATTTTTTTGATCTTATTTACTAGTGATAAAATATGCTATCATTTTATTAAATAAAAAAGCACCTACTCAGCTAATATCAGTAGATACAAACTTGTAGATGCTTCCTTATATTATTATTTTTTATTACGTTTTTCTATAAATCATCCAATTATGACTTAGAATATCGGCTTATTAGAACTTGGCCAATCTTTCTTCTATAGTATGAAGTATTTCTTCAAACTTTTCTTTTTTAGCCTTTTCTTCTTCAACCAATTTTACTGGTGCCTTATTTACAAAGCCAGGGTTATTCAGCTTGCCTTCTACCCTCTTTATTTCAGATATGGCCTTGTCTCTTTCCTTATTTAATCTTTCTTTTTCCTTTTCAAAGTCTACCAACTCATCCAATGGTATAAATAATTCTACACCGTCGATTACTACAGATACAGCATCCTCTGGTATGCCATCCTTGTTGTCCTGGATTTCTACCTCTGATGCTGATGCTAGTGACTTGAAGTATTCCTTACCGTCTTCCATTGCTGGTCTCTTGTCTCCTGTAGGAACTATGATTATCCTGGCCTTCTTTGAAGGTGGTACATTCATCTCCGCCCTCACATTTCTGACATTTCTGATACCGTCCATGATCAGGTTCATCTTTTCCTCTTCTTCTAGCATACCATCTTCTTCCTTGTAGTGAGGATATTCAGCAGTTATAATGTAGCCCTTTACTGTTGGTAGGTATGAATATATTTCTTCAGTAATAAATGGTATAAATGGATGTAATAACTTTAGGATTTTTTCCATTACATATGTCAATGTATATAGGGCTGCCCTCTTGGCCTCTCTATCATCTCCGTATAGTCTTGGCTTGACTATTTCTATATACCAGTCACAGTATTCTGACCATGTAAAGTCATAGGCCTTCTGTAGGGCTATACCCAGGTCAAACTGGTCCATATTGTAGTTTACTTCCTTGACCACCCTGTTGGCTCTAGAAATAATCCACTTGTCGGCTAGAGTTAGCCTATCTGCAACCGCCTGGCGAGTCAAACCATCTAGTAGGCTCTCATCCTCTAAATTCATAAATACGAACCTAGACGCATTCCACAACTTGTTGTTGAAGTTACGTGCAAATTCAACCCTTTCCATATAGAATCTCATATCATTACCTGGTGAATTACCTGTTGTAAGAGTAAATCTCAAGGCATCTGCACCATACTGGTCTATTATTTCCAGTGGGTCTATACCATTACCCAGGGACTTGGACATCTTCCTACCCTCTGAATCCCTAACCAGGCCGTGTATCAATACGTGCTCAAATGGCTTTTCATTCATACAGAACATGGCTGAAAAGGCCATCCTAACCACCCAGAAGAAGATGATATCATAGCCTGTAACCAATACACTAGTTGGATAGTAGTAGTCTAACATATCAGTTTTTTCTGGCCAACCCATAGTTTCAAAAGGCCACAGACCTGACGAGAACCATGTATCTAAAACATCTTCATCCTGCTTGATATTAGTAGACTTACACTTAGTACATTCATGTGGAGCTTGTTCAGCGACTATTAGCTCGCCACAATCCTGGCAATAGTAGGCTGGTATCTGGTGACCCCACCACAGCTGCCTAGATACGCACCAGTCTCTGATGTTTTCTAGCCATTGTAAATAAGTCTTGTCAAACTTATCTGGAACGAACTTTAGGTCACCCCTTTTCAATATATCTATAGCAGGCTTGGCCAATTCATCCATCTTAACAAACCACTGCAATGATAGTCTTGGCTCTATAGTAGTATGACACCTGTAGCAAGTACCTACAGCATGGTCATGCTTTTCTATTTTAATCAGGTAACCAGCTTCTTCTAGGTCAGCAAGCAAGGCCTTCCTACACTCGTACCTGTCCATACCAGCATACTTACCTGCTAGGTCATTCATTGTAGCATCATCATTCATTACGTTGATTTCTTCAAGATTGTGTCTTTTTCCAACCTCAAAGTCATTCGGGTCATGGGCAGGTGTCATCTTAACTGCACCTGTACCAAATTCCTTGTCTACATAGTCATCGGCAACTATAGGCAATTCCCTACCAACTAATGGCAATATAGCTGTCTTGCCCACTAGGTGGCTATACCTCTCGTCTTCAGGATGTACTGCTATACCAGAGTCACCTAACATTGTCTCAGGTCTTGTAGTAGCTATCTCCAAGTACTCGTCACTATCCTTGATAGGATACTTTATATGCCAGAAGTTACCTGCCTGGTCTTCGTGCTCTACTTCTGCATCAGATAGGGTTGTCTTACAGTTCGGACACCAGTTTATAATCCTGTTACCCCTGTATATGTGACCTTCTTCATATAGCTTGACAAAGAACTTTGTTACAGCCTTGTTACAGCCCTCATCCATTGTAAATCTTTCCATATCCCAGTCACATGAGGCACCCAACTTCTTTACCTGGTTGACTATCTTGCCACCAAACTCGTCCTTCCAAGCCCAGGCCTGTCTTAGGAACTCTTCCCTACCTGCCTCGTACTTGGACTTGCCTGTTTCCTTCTTGATTCTGTCCACTACCTTTACCTCTGTAGCTATAGACGCATGATCAGTTCCTGGTATCCATAGAGCCTCATAACCATCCATCCTCTTCCACCTTGTCAGGATATCCTGTAGAGTATCATCAAGAGCGTGACCCATGTGCAACTGACCAGTAATATTTGGTGGCGGCATAACTATAGAGAAAGACTTTTTCGACTTGTCAATTTTTGACTTGAAAAGGCCCTTGTCCTGCCACTCTTTATAGATTCTGTCCTCAAAATCCTTGGGATCGTAATTCTTAGGTAAATTCTTGTCCATTATTAATCCTCCTACTAAAATTTTCCTACAAAAAAAGCTCTCATCCACAAAAGGACGAAAGCTCGCGTTACCACCTTAATTCCGACTAATAGTCGGCACTCAAAACCTTTAACGGGGTCAACCGTACTGCACTACCACCTAGGCTTCATGCAATATGCTCAAAAGCTACCTTCGACAAACCCTCTCTAAAAATCTCCCACCAACAATTTTCTCTCTGTAAAATAGGCCTGCCTACTCCTCTTCATCAAAGCATAGTATAGAATTGCTATATAATAAGTAGATTATATAGCATATTAGGCCTTTTTTCAAGAATATTTGCCCACTTTTTATGAATAATTAGTCTTAAGTGATATTTAAATTTTTCTAAGAATATTTAGATAATTTCTACTTTTATAAGTTTATAACTGCACTTTTATCCAGTATTTTTGTATTTTATTTTAAAAATTTAAACCTAGAAAAAATATTTTTTGCAACTTTTTTTTCTCAATTTTTCACCTATTTTTACTAATTTTAACAAATTTTCACCTTCATTTTATAGCTAATTCTATCTAATAATTAACTTTTTTTCAATTTTATTTTCATATAATATGTTAAAAAAATAGTTATTTTTTATAATTTGTTTAAATATATTAATATTATTGTTTATTTAAGGGGATTTCTGTGTTATACTTTATACGAGTTCTACGAGAAAATTTGATATTTTATTATTAATTTATATTTTATATGGAGGTATACAATGAGCTTAAAAGGTATCTTTACTGCTATTGCAAAAGTTCGTCGTGACGTCTTCACAGAAGTGGCAAGATTCGCTTATGAGGATAGTCAAGACTACAACAAATTAGAAGAAATTCCATACAAGATAGTACCTGGAGAAATCGCTTCCCATAGAGAGAGTATTTTTTTGGAAAGGGCTATTGTTGGTGAAAGAATTCGTTTGGCAATGGGTGTTCCACTTAGACAAATTTCTGAACATGCCCCAATACCAGCAGGTATAGATGAACATACAGTGACAAACACTATCTATAAGCCACCATTTGTTAACATAATAAAGTTCGCATGTAATTCATGTCCGGATAATGTATACAAGACTACTGATATTTGTAGGGGCTGCTTGGCAAGACCTTGCGTTGAAGTGTGTCCAAAGAAGGCTGTTTCAATCGTCAATGGCAAGTCTTTAATCGACCAAGACTTATGTATCAAGTGTGGTAGATGTAAGTCCGTCTGTCCATATGATGCCATTGCAAAGTTGGAAAGACCTTGTGCTAGAGCCTGTGGCATGGATGCCATTACATCTGACAAGTACGGTCGTGCATCAATAGACTATGACAAGTGTGTATCTTGTGGTGTATGTATTTCATCATGTCCATTTGGAGCTATTGCCGACAAGTCTCAGATCTACCAGCTAATAAATGAAATCAAGTCAGGTTCTAGAGTTATAGCTGAAATAGCACCTGCCTTTGCCGGTCAGTTTGGACCTAAGGTTACACCAGAAAAATTGAAGTCTGCCCTACTAGAATTAGGTTTCTTCGACGTAGTTGAAGTTGCCATAGGTGCCGACCTTTGTTCTATAGAAGAAGCTGAGGACTACATGGCAAATGTACCTGAAAAGCTAGACTTTATGGCTACATCATGCTGTCCATCATGGTCAGTTATGGCCAAGAAGCTATTCCCAGAGTTCGAGGAAAATATATCAATGGCTATGACACCAATGGTATTTACAGCTCGTTTCATCAAGCAGAGATTCAAGGATTCTAAGGTTGTATTTATAGGACCTTGTGTATCTAAGAAGCTAGAGGCAACTAGAACGTCTGTAAAGAGTCACGTTGACTATGTCCTTACTTTCGAAGAGGTAATGGGTATGTTTGAAGCCAAGGGTATAGTCCTTGAAGAAATGGAACCTGCTGACAATATCAACTTTGGTACAGGAGCTGGTAGAGGTTTCGCAGTATCTGGCGGTGTTGCAAATGCTGTTGTAGACGTAATCAAGAAGATTGACCCAGATAGAGAAATTCTAATAGATAAGGCTGATGGCCTAAAGGAATGTAGAAATATGCTAATGCTGGCCAAGGCTGGTAAGAGAAATGGCTACCTTCTAGAAGGTATGGCCTGCCCTGGTGGATGTGTTGCCGGTACTGGTACTATCCAGCCAGTCAACAAGAGTACTGCTACAGTAAATAACTACAAGAAAAAGGCTGAAAAGCAGGTAGCTAATGAAAGTAAGTATGCTGAAATGTTGTCAAAACTAGATGATTCTTGGTTTGATAATTGGAAGCTAGACATTGAATAAGAAAATATAAATAGCTGACCCAAGGGACAGCACTAAAGAAACGGAGGCGCACCTACTAGTCATATGACTGTGAGTGTGAACCTCCGTTTTATTGTGTAGTAGCTTTCGAGACTCTATTTAATTATATAATCGCTTTGAGACTATATTCTATTGTGTAATAGACTTAAATTTCCTTTTCAGTCTATTATATGCTAGCTACAACTCTTTTGTCTGATAGGCTTTTAGAGAGCTCATAATTGATATAGTAAATGCCAAAATAGAAACTACCACCATACTGGCTATCAATGAATTCCTACTCATATTCGCTATAAAGTCCAGTTGAATTTTTATCTTCAAAGTAGCTATAATCGTCGGTCCTAGTGATATCATAACCACTACCAGCATCACAAGATACCTACCTGCCCTGACACCGAGCCTACTCGTCAACCCTAGATAAATTGAAGCTATAAGGGTAAAAACAAAAATCGACACAACTATTCCCATAGCATTTATCGGTTCCAATTGCGCTAAGGCTAGGCTCTCCACAAAATATACACATAGGCAGTATCCATATACTAGATACATCAATAAGTATCTCTTTACAACCAAGAGCCTTCTACTATATCCAACAGCTGTTATCAAGGCTGTAGCCTTGGGATACTTTTCCTCCTCTTCATCAATACCTGAAAAAAGCGTAACTGCAATAACAATTGTCTCAACACTCAAGACTAATCCTGAAGGAATCTCCTTACCCCCACCTGCAAGGCATATAAAACCAGGAAATATAACTGAAACTAGCATGACTATAACCCAAACCTTCTTGGCTATCAAAAAATCCTTTTTAAGTAAGTTAAGCATCTAAGCTACCCCCTTCCACATAAGCTAGCATAATATCCTCAATATTTATTCTTTCCACAATTATCCCTGGTATCAGATGGTTCAACTCATCCAGTCTTTCAGTTATACCGGAAAAACCGTAATCACTCTCTTTAAGACTCAAAAAATATTTTTTAGATTCTTCATTTATCAAGGCCTTGTCACCCTTGACCCTGACATAGGAATCCAACAAACTATCCTTGTCTTCCACAAATACTATTTGCCCCTTATTTATAAAAACTATTATATCGGCGAACTTATCTAAGTCAGAAGTTATATGGCTAGAGTAAAATACACCCTTGCCTCCCACCTTCATAAAATCGTTCAGAATCTCCATCAGCTCTTTTCTGACTAGGGGATCAAGACCGGAAGTAGGCTCATCCATAATCAATAATTCAGCATGGTGTGATAGGGCCAGAGTCAAGGCAAACTTCATCTTCATCCCCTTTGACAAGGTCGCTATCTTCTGATTTTCATCAAGAGAAAATTTATTTAAATACTTGTAGTAGCTTGAATCGTCCCAATTAGAATAAGCCTTTGAAATGATTGACTTCATTTCTCTTATCTTGAGCGAGTCATATAGGTAACCCTCATCAAAAACCACTCCAATCCTGTCCTTTATCTGTCTAGAATCCTCATCCAGGTCCATCCCAAAAATACTTATCTGGCCCGAATCCTTTTGAGATAGGCCCAGCATAGACCTAATAGTAGTAGTCTTGCCCTGGCCATTTAGACCAATAAAACCTACTATACAGCCCTCTGGTATAGAAAAAGAAATGTCAGTCAGGGCAAATTTTTCATACGTCTTATTCAAACCACTAATCTCAATTACATTTTTCATTTCAAGTCCTCCTCATAAAATTTATGGCTAATCATAATCACAAAATTTATAATAGATCATTTTATTATATTTATCATAACGTATCTTCATACAAAATATCTATCATGGCATTTAACTCTTCCCTGCTGATATCAAGAGACTTGGCTGTATTTATAGCATCCAAAAGCTTGTCCTCAACCATCCTCCTCTTGGCATCCTTCAAAAGCTCTATATTTCCAGCAGATACAAAAGTTCCAAGACCTGCCTGACTAACCACAAAGCCCTCTTCCTCAAGGTCACTATAGACTCGCCTAATAGTCAAAACACTCACTTGAAGGTCACTGGCAAAGGCCCTTATAGAAGGCAAGGCATCACCCTCTTTGAGGTCCCCTTTCAATATACAATCCTTAACCTGGTCCTCTATCTGCTGGTATAGAGGCAGTCTAGAGCTATTCGACACAATTATTTTCAAAATTTCCACCTCCTTAACTGTATATATTCTATATGCACAGTATACACTATGTAAGCACAACTGTAAATAGGCCTGCATAAAAATTCATGAATTTGTGGTATACTTTTTATTATAAGGGACTAAAATTTAAATTTATTGGATTAGACACTTGACATGAACCCTGGGCACAGTGTTATCTTGTCTATAAAGGAGATGATGGATATGCTTAGAAGTGAAATACAAGAAAAAACAGGATTAACCAGAAAGGCAATTGAATATTATGAAAACAAGGACTTGGTCAAGCCTCAAAAAACGATTAATGTCTTCCGAAACTATAGCCAAGAAGATTTAGCTAGCTTGAAAAAAATTTCTGTATATAGAAAACTAGGACTTTCTGTCTATGAAATCAAAAAAATCCTACAGGATAATGAAAATATTCTACCCTCTATTTTAAGAAAAAAACAATACTACTCCGACCTAGAAAATAGAAAAAATGAAATCTTAAAGCTACTTTCTCTTGGAGAGAATATAGATACCATAAACCAAATGCTCACGAATTTAGAGAAAGAAGAAACTATCTATACACTTTTAGAAAATTATGCATGGAAAAACCAATAGATTTGCATACCAACGCAAAACACTTAACATCATATATCAACATTTATTTTTGATATACGCCTACACCACCTCATCCAGAACATATTTTGTAAAATAAGAGGCTATTAGCTTTATAAGTGTAAGAATTGAGAGGAATTTAATTTATATCAATGCGAAAATAGCGTCACAAAACTCAGGTGCATAAAATGCACATTTGAGTTTTGTAGATATTAAGCATATGATATAAAAAATTCCGGTTCAACTTACACGATAAAGCTATAGCCTTTATCTACACATCTAAACTAACTTAGTTGTAAAGTCCTCTATATTCCACACTTCATCAACCACGTCATTATAGAACTCAGGCTCATGGCTTACCAGGAGCACAGTTCCCTTGAACTCTTTTACGGCCTTCTTCAGTTCATCCTTGGCATCTACATCCAAGTGGTTAGTAGGCTCGTCCAGCACTAGGAAGTTAATATCCTTTAGCATGATCTTGCACAACCTAACCTTGGCTGCCTCACCACCTGATAAGACCCTCATCTGGCTAGTGATATGGTCATTTGTCAAACCACACTTGGCCAAGGCCCGCCTTACATCTATATTATCCATGCCTGGATATTCATTCCAAATTTCATCCATGGCAGTATTTGTATTCTCATGAGACGACTCCTGTTCGAAGTAACCAACCTCTAAGTAATCACCCAATCTCAGGTCTCCTCCAAATGGTTTAACAATGCCTAACAGGGTCTTTAATAGGGTAGACTTACCGATACCATTCATACCCTTTAGGGCTATCTTCTTGCCCCTTTCAAGCCTAAAATTAAGTGGTTTAGTCAGTGGATCATCATAGCCCAATACCAGGTCATTTGTCTCAAATACCAACTTGCCTGATGTACGAGCATTTCTAAATGCAAATGTCGGCTTAATCTTTTCCTTTGGTCTTTCAAGTATTTCCATCTTGTCTAGCTGCTTCTGTCTAGAGTTGGCCATGCCCCTAGTCGCTACCCTGGCCTTGTTTCTAGCTATAAAGTCTTCAAGCTTCTTTCTTTCTTCGACCTGCTTTTCATAGGCCTGTTCTTCCTGACGTTTCTTTATTTCATTTAGCCTTTCGAATTCATCATAATTTCCCTTGTACCTATTCAATTCTCCATTTTCTAAGTGGTAGATAACATTACAAGTATTGTTGATAAAGTCTATATCATGAGACACTAGTACAAAGGCATTTTCATAATCCTGTAGGTACCTAGTCAACCAAATAATATGCTCTTCATCCAAGAAGTTGGTAGGCTCGTCTAGAACTAGTATAGTCGGATTTTCAAGCAAGAGTTTTGTTAGTAGAACCTTTGTCCTCTGACCACCTGATAGGTCTGTCACATCCTTATCCAAGCCTAGTTCACCTAGACCCAAACCATTGGCAACCTCCTGAATCTTGGCATCTATAGTATAAAAACCACTATGCTCTAGCATAGTCTGGATTTCCGCTGTATCCTCCAGGTACTTACTCATTTCCTCATCGGTCGCCTCTGCCATCTTGTCATAGATTTCTAGCATTTCTTTTTCTAGATCAAACATCTTCTTGAAGGCATCTCTCAATATTTCTCTTATAGTCTTGCCCTTTTCTAGGACAGTATGCTGATCTAGATAACCAACTGTTACCCTATTTGACCACTTAATATCGCCAGCATCTGGCATCTGCCTCATAGTTATTATATTTAAAAAACTAGACTTGCCTTCTCCATTTGGACCTACAAGGGCTATATGTTCTCCCTTTCTAATCCTGAATGACACATCTTCTAAAATAGTCCTAGCCCCAAAGCCATGACTAACATTTTCTACTACTAACATCTAATCCTCCTAATTTTTCCGATTCTATCACAAATTTTATCACTTTAATATAATTTTATTATTACCTAAGATATCATCTTTCACTACTCTATAATATTATTAATCGGGGATTTATTCAAGCAAAAATGTTGTAAAATGCACATATTTACAGTATAATTATTAGATAGTAAGGGGGTTAAAAATACATGAAAAAAGAAAATCCTGAAGATAATAAGATAAGAAGGAAACCAGCTGGGCAGTCTAGCAGACCTTCTAACCGCAGACCATCTTCGAGCAATTCTGATCTAATATTACCATCGGAACGCTCAAAGGCGGACGGAAGTTCTGATAGAAGAAAGAGCAGGACCAGCTCACCAAATTCCAGAAGATCTTCTAGCTCTAGTAATCCTCAGACCAAAACTCGGTCTGTAGGTCCAGACTCTAGGTCAAATACTAGGAGCAGAAATAGCAACAAAAACTCTGCAAATACTAATGAGAATAATAAAAGAGCCTCTTCTAAAAACAAGAGCTCAAAAACACTAAAAAGAAAGTTGAGATCAAGAAGAAAGAAAAAGTTCATCGGTGGTATCATAGCTTTCTTCATAATACTATCAGCTGTGGTATTGGGCTTTGTGTTTGCGTCTCTAAAGGACGTAAAACCTGTCAATGAAGCCCTACTCGACAAGTTGACCCACCAGACTACTACTATCAAGTACTCAAACGGTGAGACCATGTCAACAGCACCTACCCAATACAAAAAGACACCAATCCCTCTAAGCGATATGTCACCTTATTTAAGGAAGGCCATCGTATCCATAGAGGATGAGCGTTTCTACTCTCATAGTGGTGTTGACTACTGGGGTCTAGGACGTTCTGTAGTCAAGACAATATTTGGTAGGAGACAGGGTGGTAGTACAGTACCTATGCAGGTATCAAAAATACTATTAACAAGTAGTGACCAGACAATGAGTCGTAAGATAAAGGATATATATTATGCCCTTGAAATGAGCAAGTCTGTCAGCAAGGACAAGATACTAGAAACTTACTTAAATAACTACTTTGTTGGTAAGAGTTTGTGTGGTGCTGAGGCCAGTGCCATGGGCTACTTCAACAAACACTCAAAGGACCTTAGCTTGGCAGAGGCTGCCATGTTGGCCGGAGTAACTAGGAACCCAACCAAGTATGCCCCATATACATCAGCCAGGATAACTGGTGATGAATCCAAGGCAGAATTAGACCACAAACTACTGTTCTTCCTTCCAACAGAAGGATTAGAAGCTGCTAACTCAGCTGAAAAATCTATGTATGAAAAATTAAACGAGTGGGACCTAATAGACCAGGATACCTACAAGCAGTTAAAGAGTGGTGACCTGCTAGTTAGGAAGGCAGTAAACAATCCTGATGCCAAGACTAGGCAGGAAGTCGTACTTAGCAAGATGAAGGAACTAGGTGTCATAACTGAGAAACAGTATGTAGCTGCCATAAATGAAAAAATTAATCTCCAGTTCCCAGATTCAAACGAAAAAATTGCAAACTCTGTAGAAAGTTTAATAGAATATGATGTAATAGATGCCCTAATGGAACAGGGTAAGACAGAAGAAGAAGCAAGAAACATGTACTACAACGGAGGACTAATAGTCAACTCTACAGTAGATCCAAAAATACAAAAGTCAATCGAAGCTGAATATGCAATCAATTCAAACTTCCCTAATGACACTGTAGCTGCAAATGGTTTAAGCGAGCCACAGTCAGCAAGTGTAATCATAGACTATAAAACTGGTAATATTAAGGGCCTAATAGGTGGTAGAAATATCAAGGCAAGAAAGACCTTAAATAGGGCTATCACACCTTACCAGCCCGGTTCTGCTATCAAGCCTCTATCAGTATATACACCTGCAATAGACACACAAAAAGTCACACAGTCTACACTAATGTCAGATACTAGAGGTGGCTATAGGTTTAAGGAAAATAGGGCATACAGCCCAGAAACAACAACTAATGGTTATGGTTCTATGTCTTTGAGACATAGTTTGGCCCTATCATCAAATACTATTGCCTACAAGACTGGTGAATTATTGGGACCAACATATGATGATGCAATTGACGTAATGATGGACTACCTAAGAAACTTCGGTATCACTTCTATACTTGACTTCAAGGAAGAAAACAAGGCCGGTATGCAGCGTAGTGACCGTCACTTCAACTCACTTGTATTAGGTGGTTTGACTAGGGGTATATCTCCTCTACAGATGGCATCAGCCTTTGGCACATTGGCCAATGGTGGTGTCTACATAGAACCGGAAATATTCACTACCATAACTACATACAACGGTGAGCTAATCATCAAGAATACACCTAAGACACACAAGGTTGTAGATCCAGATGTAGCCTATGTTGTAACTGATATGCTGACAGCAGTTATCAAGGAAGGTATTGGTAACTATGCAGCCCTAAGTTCAGGTATACCAGTAGCTGGTAAGACTGGTTCTACCAACGACTACTTGGATACTTGGTTTGTCGGCTATACTCCATACTATGTAGGTTCAACCTATATAGGTGATGACGCCGGTGTCAAGAACGAAGATGGAACCACTATGCAGAGACGTCGTATAGAAGGTGGTGCCTCAATGACGTCATCTAGACTATGGGCCAAGATTATGAATAGGGTTCACCAAAACTTAGAATACAAAACATTTACAAAACCGGATAATGTCTACACAACTACTATAAATGCTATTGATGGAGGACGTGCATCATATGGTGTACTAGCAGCCTTTATAAATGGTACTGCTCCTGATAGGTATAGTTATGCTGTAGCACCAACTCCAAAGAAAAAGACTGTCCCTTCAAATGGACAACAGGTTCCTGGTGCCAACGGTCAAACTACGTATCCTAGAACGCAACAGGGAACTCAGGGTGCATACCCTAGTCAGCAACAGGGTGCTAATCAATACACTAGACAACAGCAGTCATATAGTCGGGGAACTCAAAGAGGTTATTAAAAAATATATGTAATAGGTTAAAAATCAATATAAAACTTAACCCCCAGTCTAACTGGGGGGTCTTTGTACAATAAGAAGGAGTCACAAAATGTGACCCCTTCTTTATACTTAGATATTTTAAAACAAGACTTATCATCCTGCTAAAACCTTCTTTAAATTTTCTTATTTAGGCCGACTTCAAACTACTTATTTCTTCTTGAGCGATTGCTTCTATTTGCTCTTTCAATATTTAGCTTGTTGCCCTTTATCTTCCTGTTTTTCATTTTTTCAATGATTTCTCTAGCCTTATTCTTGTCTACATCTACAAATGTATACTTGTCATAGACATCGATATTGCCTATAAACTTGCCCCTAACACCTGTTTCACCAGCTATGGCTCCAAGTATATCCTTAGCTAGAATTCTCTGATTCTTACCTACATTCAAGAATAACCTAGTCACATCAGATTCGTTTAGCTTGTGCTTGCCCCTAGATCTTGGGACTTCTTCTACTATTTCCTGCTTTTCTTCATCACCCATGCTGTTTTTCAAGATGGCTGCACATATATCTATCATAGAATAATCTTCTTCATTGCAAAAGTCCTCTATCCACTGAACCTGCTTGGCTATATTTCCCTCTTCTAGAGTAGACTTTACAGTTTCAAAGAACTGGCCTACCTTCTTCTGTTCTACATCATTTACTGATGGTATATTATGCTTTACTATCTTTGACTTGGTATACCTTTCGATATCCTTTAGCTTTCTCATCTCCCTACCAAAGGCAAATGAAAAGGCTAGACCCTCTCTACCTGCACGACCTGTCCTACCAATTCTATGTACATAGTATTCATCATCCTGTGGTAATTCATAGTTTATTACACACTCTACGTCATCTATATCTATACCTCTGGCAGCAACATCAGTGGCTACTAGGATATCTATAGTACCTGCTCTGAACTTGTCCATTACTATGTCTCTTTGAACCTGCTTTAGGTCTCCGTGCAATGAGTCTGCACCGTATCCTCTAGCCTGTAGACTAGATACTAGCTCATCTGCACCCTTTTTAGTATTTGTAAATACCACTGTTAGCTTTGGATTGTACACATCTATCAACCTAGTCAAGACTTCTAGCTTGTTTGACTTCCTAGTTTCTATAAAGTACTGTTTGATGTTTGAAACTGTCAGCTCTTTTCTTACAACCTTGATATGAACTGGATCCTTCTGGTACTTCTTAGTCAAGTCCAAGATAGCCTTAGGCATAGTCGCTGAGAATAGGGCTGTCTGTCTTTCTTCTGGTACGTTTGATAAAATAGTTTCTATATCTTCCCTGAATCCCATATCTAGCATTTCATCCGCTTCATCTAGGACCACCATCTTTACCTGGTCTAATTTAAGTGTTCTTCTATTTATATGATCAATTACACGACCTGGTGTACCTATCACTACCTGTACACCGCCCTTTAGAGCCTTTATCTGCCTGTCTATGGGCTGTCCACCGTATATTGGTAGGGTACGTATACCCTGCATATACTTAGCAAGCTTTCTGACCTCCTCAGACACTTGTATTGCTAATTCTCTGGTCGGGCACAATACTATTGCCTGTAATTTTCTATTATTCTGGTCAATGTTTTCTAAGATTGGTATACTGAAGGCTGCTGTCTTACCTGTTCCAGTTTGGGCCTGACCAATTACATCACATCCTGATGTCATAGTTGGTATAGCCTTGGCCTGGATTGGAGACGGTTCTTCGTAACCTAGATCCTCTATCGCTCTCTTTATTTCTTCACTTACTTGCAATTCATTGAATTTTGTTATTTCCATACACTTTCCTTTCTTTGTACATATTTTGTACGCATTCCTATTATTATACATCTAATTTTAAAAAAAAGCAATTATTTTTTCTTTTAATCAAAAAACTATAGCCCTATAAAAAAAAACCTCAGGGACTATTTATTCTATACGCCCCCGAGGTGTCTTTTAAACATTTATAAATTTTTTCCACTTATCTAGGTCTCTTTTGTATTAATCCTCTTCTCCATAGTCTATAACCTCCATAACAGAAGCCTCCACAGCAGCCTTTATTAGGCCTTCTACATCCAACTTGGATTCTGACTTTTCTATACGCTCTAGCCTTGGCTTAGTCACTGGCTTTTTTGGTGAAAATAGGGCACAGCAGTCAGTTTCTGGTATAATAGATGTCTCATATGTTCCTATTTCTTCAGCCAACTTAATGATATCCACCTTGTCCATGGCAATCAAGGGCCTAAATATAGGAAGAGATACCGCTGCATTTGTACAAACTATACCCTGCATGGTCTGAGATGCAACCTGACCTATACTTTCACCTGTAATCAAGGCATCACAATATCTTGATTTTCCTATTTCCTCTGCTATCCTCATCATAAATCTCCTAGATAGGATAGTAGTCTCCTCTTCATTACACCTCTCAGCTATGGCCTTTTGTATATCGAGTATATTCACCATATGCAACTTTATAGGTCCACAGTACTTTGATAGGATCCTAGCTAGGTCTATTACCTTTTCCTGAGACCTCTCATTAGTAAATGGATAAGAATGGAAGTGTACAGCCTCTATATCTACTCCCCTCTTGGCAACCAACCAAGAAGCAACCGGGCTATCTATACCACCTGACAAAAGTGTAATTGCCTTGCCATTTGTTCCCAGTGGTAAACCACCATAGGCGGCAACTGCATCAGTATATACTAGGATATGTTCCTTCCTATATTCACAAGTAATTGTAAGTTCGGGATTTCTAACGTCAACCTTGATATCAGGATTGTTTAGGTTGCTCAGTACATAGCCACCAATATCTATGCTCATCTCCTGAGAAGTCAGCCTAAAGGACTTGTCCCCCCTCTTTGATGCTATTTTGAAAGTCTTGGCACCCTGGGCTACCTTCTCCTTTAGCATATACAGGGCTGTTTCCTTTAGAAGGTCATAGTCATGGTCTCTCTTTATAGCCGGACACACGCCAACCACTCCAAATACCTTCCTCACTTCATTTATCACTGCTTCATAATTGCTGTCGTCTACATCTATGTAGATTCTTCCGTATTCCTTGTATACGTTGAACTTGCCCATTGGCTTTAGCATATTTCTAATATTTCTTATTAGCTTGTTTTCAAATATATACCTGTTCTTGCCCTTTACGCCTATTTCACCGTACTTGGCTATCAAAATATTGTACATTTATCTATCTCCTATTCTTCTTTGCAAAAAACCTGATCATTTCTACGTGCTTTTGTAGCTTTTCAACTACATAGTCCATCTCTTCCTTCGTATTGTCCTCTGACAAGCTAAACCTTATAGTTCCATCAATCTGTGCAGGACTTAGGCCTATAGCATTTAAGACGTGACTACCCTTCTTCTTGGCTGAGCAGGCAGACCCTGTAGATACGCATATGCCCTCATCATCTAGATAGTGGAGCAAGACTTCCCCCTTTACATTGTCAAAGCTTATATTTAGTATATGGCATACTCCCCTAAGTATATCAGTATTTAGCTTGATACCGTCTATCTTCTGTGAAATCCTCATATATAGGTAGTCCCTATTTTCCCTGATTTTATCTATATTAGAATCAAGGTCATCAAAAAGTATTTCCACAGCCTTACCTAATCCGTATATGCCCGGCACATTTTCAGTACCAGACCTCAGGTCAAATTCTTGTCCTCCACCTCTTAGAAGGGGTTTGAACCTGTTGACATCCCTTATATACATAAAGCCTATCCCTTTAGGTCCATGTATCTTGTGGCCACTGACTGTCATAAAGTCAGCACCTATATCCTTCATTTTGAAATTTATCTTACCATAGGCCTGGACAGCATCTACATGGAAAAATACCTGGTCATATCTAGATACTATCTCACCAATCTGCTGGACTGGCTCAATAGCTCCCAATTCGTTATTTACATACATAATACTGACTAGGCAGGTCCTGTCTGTTATGGCCTTTTCTAGCTCATCTACGTCTACTAGGCCTGTTTCATCTACACCTAAGACCGTCACCTCAAAGCCTTCCTCTTCCAAGGCCCTGACAGTATTCACAACTGCTGGATGCTCAATTGATGAGGTTATGATATGGTTTCTTCTCCTCTTGTTGAGCCTTGCCACACTAGCTATAATGGCATTGTTGCCTTCAGTTCCTCCCGATGTAAATATTATAGATTTATCTTCAACTCCAATTGTATTTGCTATATTCTCTCTTATCTTCTTTATCTTTTTTTCAACCAAAAATCCCTTCCTGTAGGCAGATGATGGATTGGCAAAATCATCCCTAAGGGCCTTGCACATTTCATCTACTACTTGATTATAGGGTTTTGTCGTTGCGCTGTTGTCTAGATATACCTCCATAAAATCAACTCCTTTTCAAACCTTAATTATATCATATCTTGAGCTATTATATATATTTTTTCATATTCTTATTATAAATCATAATTATAATGTAAAATCTAAAAACAGTAAATATTAAAACTATATTTTTTATATCTTTTTAACATTTACTATCTTAATCAATTTTATTAAAAGCCGTACTCAAATATTGCATTAAAATAGTTGTAATTTAAATACCATTTTTGTATACTTAGTATGTAAAGGAGATGTTTACTTTGTCTAGTTTTATTTTCGCCCTAAACTCCACCCTACCAGTCTTTCTAGTCATACTAGTGGGCAAGTTTTTAATGAGGGTGGGTGTAATAAATGAGGAGTGGACCAAGATTTCTGACAGGATGGCCTTTAAGTATGCCCTGCCCGTAGTCCTCTTCCTAGATATAGCCAAGATGGATATTAAGAAGGATATGGATATGCGCTTTATTCTCTTTTGCATGATATCGACCACTGTCATGTTCTTTTTGATGTATATAATCAGCCGTGTATGTCTCAAGGACAAGACAATGGTGGGTTCTTTTGCCCAGGGGTCTGTAAGGGGTAGCGCCGCCATACTGGGTATACCATTTGTGACAAATATATATGGTGATGCTGGCATGATACCACTCATGATACTAGCTGCTGTTCCCTTGTTCAATGCCTATTCGGTCATTATACTGACCATATCATCCAAGAAGTTCCTGGCAGGCTCCAAGACAAGGATTCAGTACAGACAGATCATAAAGTCCATCTTTAAAAATCCCCTGATAAGGGGTATCCTGATAGGTTTTCCATTTTGTATATTAGGAATTGAAATACCTCCTATCTTGGACAAGAGTTTGAACTCTATAGGAGCCATGGCAGTACCCTTGATGCTAATATCAATAGGGGCCGACTTCAAGATGAGCGACCTGACTGCCAAATTCAAGCTGTCAGCTATAGCAACTACCATCAAGTTGGTGATACTACCACTAGCTGTACTTCCTATAGCTATCTATATGGGATTTAGAGATTCATCCCTAGTGGCCCTACTAGTCATGCTAGGGGCACCGTCAGCAGTATCTGGCTATGTCATGTCAAAGGCCATGGACAACGACCACATCCTTATGTCTAACATAGTAGTCATGACCACCCTATTCTCATCAGTAACCTTCACCTTCTGGATATTCATCCTTAGGTACAAGGGTTTGATATAGGAATATAAATTCATACAGGAGGAAGTAATTTGTTAATTTTTGCAATTGAAATAGTCGGAACAATAGCTTTTGCCGTATCGGGTTCGGCGCTGGCCATCAAAAAGCAAATGGACCTACTCGGGGTAATCGTTTTAGGACTCACCACTGCCATAGGTGGTGGTATTATTAGGGATGTCATAATAGGTGCCATTCCACCCTCTAGTATCCAACACACAATATATGCCAAGGTTTCTATAGCTACATCATTGCTAGTCTTTCTAGTGGCCTATATCTACCGTAATAGGACCATCAAGTATGAATTCAAGCTTGTCTACAACAACCTCTTATTGGTATCGGACTCCATAGGTCTAGGCCTATTCACAGTGGTAGGTATCAATTCAGCCTACCACAAGTTGGATTCACCTGGCTTTTTCCTCCTAGTCCTAGTAGGTGTAGTCACAGGTGTCGGCGGAGGTTTGGTCAGAGATATAATGGCGGGTGACAAACCCTACATCTTTATCAGGCACATATATGCATCAGCCTCTATACTAGGTGCTGTGTCTTGTATATATCTGTGGGATATCACAGGCAAAAATATAGCCATGTTGTTTGGAACAGCAGTTGTCTTTCTTATAAGGTTTTTAGCAGCTCGCTTCAAGCTTGACCTACCAAAAATTCAGGGAAGTAATTTTAAATAGAAAGGAATATGCATGATAAATAGAAACGAATATAATAAAATACCATCAAAAGCACGCTATAGCATGATAGTCGGCAATATAATCGGACTTGCTATAGCTTTCATTATCCTAGTATCAGTCTGGAAGATACTCAATATCTTCCCCATTCCAAGGCCAGTATTTTTCTGGTACAAGTGCCTTGGAGGTCTGATTATAGGATATCTTGTCCTCTTGCTAGTCTTAGAGCCTAGTCTTGGTTACAAGAGGCACCTCTACAGGATTAACGATGAGAGTATCGATATAATCAAGGGAATTTTTTTCATAGACCACACCATAATACCTATTCGCAGGATGCAGCAGGTAGATATCAGTGTCGGTCCAATCAACAAGCTATTCGGCCTAGCAGACATCAGTATTACAACTGCTGGTGGTGTAGCTGCGATAGAATATTTACCTTCAGACCAGGCAGACATGCTAGCAGAAAAACTTAAAAAAGAAATTAACGAAAGGGTGATATAGTATGAAGTTTAGAAACCACCCTATAATTATGCTAAAGCCTCTACTAGCTGTAATTGGTTTTATCATTTGGTTTATAATACTTGCCTTGGAGGACATAGTAAAGGGTAAGATTAGCCTCAATAAAATATGGACTAGTATGTCAAGACTCTTAACTAGGGATAAGCTGGCCTATTTTCAAAAAGATAGGACCTTTTCTATCATTTTTATTGCAGTGCTTGCTATGGTCATCCTGTCATTAATTAGGGCCTTTTTAAAGTGGAAGAACTCCTATATAAATCTTGGTGAAAATTCCTTATTTTATAGGAGACAGGGTCTCTTTATCAAGGTCCACAAGGAAGTCAACTTCGCCAATATAGCTAATATCAATATTAGTTCTGGAATTTTATATAATATACTGGGTATGAGCATTTTGACTATAGATATAGACTCTTCTGCAACCGCCAATGAGTTTGACTACAAGATGTATCTTTCCAAGAAAAATGCAGTTTTAGTACGTGACTGGGTCCTAGATCCTAACAAGAGGTTTGTGGAATTGGAAGCAGAAGGGAAGAAGTGTGAGACTAAGATTGATAATTTTCAGAAAGAGAGTTCAGAAAATAGTATTAGTATAAAAGAAAGTATAGAAAATAGCACTGGTATAGAAGAAAGCCTAGAAAATAGTAGTGATATAGGTGATAAAAAAATCTCCCCAACCAGCTATAGGTTTACGGCCAAAGATTCTATAGGTCACTTTTTCCTAGACATAAGCACTTTTAATATAGCCCTAATATTAGGAGCAATAGGAGCCCTTGTAAATGGACATTTCACCCTGTTTACCCTAGTCAATCTAGGTCTTATTAAATCCTTTTTTAATAGGATTGACGGACTCTATCACCTGACAGTCAAGAGGTATCCAGATCACCTACATATAGAGTACGGTCTTTTCAACCTCAAAGACTTCACCATTCCTATAGAAAATATATCATCTGTAGGCTGCCACAAGTCAATCTTTGCAAGGATATTTTGCTACAAGTGCCTGACTCTGGATGCTATAGGCTATGGCAATGAGGACAATGAAAACAGGCTCTTATCCCTATATATGAAGGACCATGCTATCAGGTCTTTTATGGACCAAGTCATACCTGAATTTTCACTGGATGAGGAAGCTAGTGAAGATGACTTCATATCTAGGCCTAGACATTTAGTCAAGTACTACGCCCCCCTATACACAGGTATTTTTATGACAATATTTATCTTGATAGCTATACCTCTAGGTAGATACTGGATAGGGCTGTTAGGACTTCCTCTTGCCATATTGGCTAGCCTTTATAAGATAGTGGGGCGTAAGATAAGGCTTACAGACAAGGAACTCACAATAAAAAAAGGCTTATTTTCATCACAGACCCTTGTTATACCTCTTGCTCATATAGATATGATAAGCATAGATAAAAATCCAATCTACAAAAAACTAGGTGTAGAATCACTTACAATATATAAGCGGGACCCAAAAACGGGTAAAACAACAGAAGATACTGGACCATATCCTCTTGGCATATTCGACCAACTGGTCGGCTACTATAGCAGGGGTGAAATAAAAAATTAATAAATACAAAAAGATAGTGCCAAGGTCATTCCTCTAGCACTATCTTTTCTATTTGTCAAACCTAGACTCATACAAAGTCCATTTCGCTACTATTTAGTTTTTATTGGACTTAGAATCACAAGAGCTACAAGCACATCCACAATCACTTTCATGACCACAGTTACAAGCTCCCTTTTTCTTTATTCTCTTGATAGCAAAACCTACTGCTACCGCTATTACTGCCAATACTACTAGTGTTGACACCATTGAAGTATTTTTCATGTCCACACTTCCTTTCAAAAAATACACTACTAGTTATTTTCTGATACAGCCCTCTTGGCCTCAACCTTATCAAACTTAGGTTTTCTAAACATAGCATAGATCATAGCAACTAAAACTACAACTGCTACACCTGTCCATATTGTTGGAGCTGCACCCATTACTAGTACATTACCAAACTGGTATACCATTAGGGCGATTGCATATGCAAAGCATAACTGGTAGGCTATAGCGAACCAAGTCCACTTAGCACTATTCATTTCTTCCCTAAGAGCACCGACTGCTGCGAAACAAGGTACGCATAACTGGTTGAATAACATAAAGCTTAGGGCAGATACACTTGTAAATATAGTAGCTGCATAGCCTATTACTCCTGCGTCATCAGCGCCAACTTCACCTAGACCTGCAACAACACCCAATGTACCTACTACTACTTCCTTGGCTACTAGACCTGTAGCTGTAGCAACTGTCGCTGCCCAGTTACCAAAGCCTAGAGGGCTAAAGATTGGAGCAAAAGTCCTACCTATAGCTTCAAGAATTGAATGACTGTCCTCAGAGAATTCAACAAATTCAAAGCTAGTAGATATATTCTCTAAGAACCAGATTACTACTGTCGCAACCAGGATTATAGTACCGGCCTTTACTATGAAGGCCTTAACCCTATCCCATACTGTTCTTAGTACATTTGTAACTAGAGGCCTATGGTATTCCGGTAACTCCATTACAAATGGGGCTGGATCTCCTGCAAACTGCTTAGTCTTCTTTAACATTAAACCTGAAATTATTACGGCCATTATACCTGAGAAGTAGCAAACTGGGGCAAACCACCAGCCCTTGCTACCTGCAAATATTGAAGCTGCAAATAGGGCTATTATCTCTGTCTTGGCACCACATGGCATAAAAGAAGCAACCATGATAGTCATCCTTCTATCATTGTCATTTTCTATAGTCCTAGTAGCCATGATACCTGGAACTGAACAACCTGTACCTATAAGGATAGGTATAAATGACTTACCTGATAGACCAAACTTACGGAAAATCCTGTCAAGTATAAAGGCAATTCTTGACATATAGCCTATATCTTCAAGGATTGCCATAAATAGATATAGTGTTGCTATGATTGGTAGGAAGCCAAGAACGGCACCAACACCACCTATGATACCATCAACAACCAAGCTGTTTACCCAAGGAGCAACTCCGGCACCCTCTAGCATGCTTCCTACATTACCACCTATTATTTCTCCAAAGAATACATCATTTACCCAGTCAGTAACTGGACCACCGACAACTGTAACTGCAACATAATATATAAGGAACATCAGACCTGCAAATATCGGTAGAGCTAAAACTCTATTTGTGACATACTTGTCTATCTTGTCGCTGGCAGTCAATCCTATTCTTCCCTTAACTACTGTCTTGTCTACAACATCTGTTATATATGTATAACGTGCATCCGTGATGATACCCTCACCGTCATCATCAAAGTCAGCTTCGGCCTTTGCTATAATTTCATCTATATTGCTTCTCTCAACAGAAGATAATTCCAATTTTTCTGTAGCCTTCTTGTCCTTTTCAAACAACTTAACTGCATACCATCTCTTGTATTCAGAATTTAATAGACATGCTGCACTTGCCTCTATATCTGATAATACCTTTTCAAGCTTTTCATCAAAAGTCTTAACTACTTCGTGCTTTCTTCCAGCTACCTGCTTGGCAACCTCGATTACCTTGTCTATATTCTTACCTCTAAGGGCAGATATTTCAACTACTGGATAGCCAAATTCCTGACTTAGCTTATCAGTGTTAATTTTATCTCCATTTTTTTCAACTACATCCATCATGTTTAAGACTATTACCATTGGTATACCTATTTCTGATAGCTGTGTTGTCAAATAAAGGTTTCTTTCTATATTAGATGCATCTACAACATCGACGATTACGTCTGGCTTTTCATTTATCAAATACTCTCTACTTACTACTTCTTCCAAAGTGTATGGTGACAAAGAATATATACCTGGCAAGTCAGTTATCTTCACTTCCTTGTCCTTCTTATATGCACCACCCTTTTTTTCAACTGTTACACCTGGCCAGTTACCAACATACTGGTTAGAACCTGTCAAGGCATTGAACAAAGTTGATTTACCACAATTGGGATTTCCCGCTAAGGCAATTGTTATACTCATTTTATTCCCCTTTCCATTTTTTAAAATACTATACGTTTATTTCTTCAATTTCGACACACTCTGCATCTTCTTTTCTAAGTGATAGTTCATAGCCCCTTACCCTAATCTGAACTGGATCACCAAGTGGTGCTACCTTCCTGACATAAATTTCAGCATTCTTAGATAGTCCCATATCCATAATCCTTCTCTTTAAAGGACCAACGCCATGTATTTTCTTGATTACATAGCTCTTGCCTACCACGGCCTCTCTTAGTGTTGTCATAATACTCCTCCTACCTTATAATAATAATTTGTTTTTACTTTTGATATCGATAGTATATATCATCAATATAGCGTAAAAACGAACAATAGGGTATAAGCATATCGCTCATTATACTTTTAACTACATTTTATACAGGTATCACCATAATCTTCCTAGCCAAATCAGGTCCAATACCTACCCTACTGTCTTTAATGTTTATTATAATATTGCCGGCATTTTCAGCCACAACTGTCACGTTGGCATCAACAACAAATCCCATATTAGCTAGCTGCTTTTTCTGGTCGCCGTCAATCTTAATTTTGACAATTTTCATTGGTACGCCAATCGGCGCTATAGATAAATTCATAGTAATTCCTTCTCCCCTAACTGTGATTAAAAGTATTGTATTGCTTGTAAAAATGTTTACACAAACCTATTTATTCCTACAATTTAGTATAAAACATTCACCAGGATATGTCAATATGATATGATACTTTTTATCGCTTGATGAAGCGATTCATACTAAAGCCTTAACCGCTATTATTAGCAACCTTATTTATGATTTTCAAATAAAATTTCAGTTAAAATCCCCTTAAATTTATAATATAAATAACCTTTATAGTTGGTGTACTTAAAAGTAAAAATACTTATCATATTAATATAATTCTCTACAAAGCTTTAAGTGCCTTATTTAGACAAGTTTCATTTAATTTGCAAAGCATATTTATTTAATATATAATCTAGTAAATAGCTAATATATCATATTATATTTTAATCTACTTTTAAAACCAGTATTTATATTTTATGGTTAGGAGGAAATCTTATGAAGAAGTATTCTTTTATCAAAAAATTTTCGTTTTTCTCGTTTTTATTTCTTTTATGTGTGGGGCTTGTAGGCTGTGGTAAGACACCAACAAAGTTCGACGGCAAATGGAATGCTATCTATTGCCAAAGTATGAGCGTGGACATACCAGTTGAAAAAGCCTTCGCTGGAGGCATGAGCTTTGAAATCGACGGTTCGGAAAAGGCAGTGATGAAGGTTGGCGAGAAGAGCGGCAATGTTACATGGGAAGAAAAAGACGGAAAGTTTATCCTTGATATTGATGGAGAAAAGGCTACAGGTATACCGGGCAAAGATTTTATAAAATTCGAAAAAATACTAGGCCAGCCATTAACAGTCATATTTGCCAAGGAAGGTAGCCAGGCAGACAACTATGTCAACTATATGCCTGAAGAAGAAAAGAACTTACTTGGTAAGTGGGTATCTGAAAGTGTAACAGATATTATAGGAAATCCTACTAATAAAATTTCTAACCCTAAGGGAGCCCTTGAGCTAGAAATCAGTGTTGATAAGACCGGAAAGAAGATTGCCAATATTAAGTACAATGGCAAGGAATACAAGAATATCGACTGGACATATGGAATTAAGATGGTTAATATAGATATTGACAAGGACAAGCTGTCAATAATGGCAAGTCCTGATAAGGATAAGCTAAAGATTTCCTTGAATGACAATGGGGAATACTTCAATTTCACAAGTAGCCTATCAAAGTAATTCTATAAAAGTCAAGCAGCATCTCTGATGAATTTTTCTCTCCTAGATGCTGCTTACTTTTTATAGTCTATATACTCTAAATTACAGTTTTATCATTTTCTGGACTTTGACAATACCCAAGAGCTTACTGAACTAGGGTATCTATAATTTCCTTTTGTATATTTATTATATTGTCCTTGCTTAAAAATACCTGTAATTTCAAATTATCACTGACTACACTGGCCTTCCTTATATTGATATTAGGAACGTTCAACTTTATATAAATTCTATTATCTATAATCTTCATATTGCCGTAGCCACTTTCCTTGAGCTTTAACATGACTCTAGATATCATTTTTTTTGACATCTTAATCTTGCCTAGTTTTGCAGATTCTACGGTAAAAACCAAGTCATTACCAGCATTTGTTAGGCTAGACTCTAGATCAACCTGACTCTCCCATATCCAAATTTTCAGAGGATAACTAACCAGTATTCTGTCATCTTTCAATCTGTAAGATGCCTCTTGCAATTCTGCATTCCCATTATGAGACATACCATATTTCAACAGTTTCTTAAAATTATAATTGTCAATTTTTATTTCAGAAACTAACTTGCCCTTATCTATACTAGCATTTCTAAAAACCTTCTTGTTATAGGAGTCTATATCAACGTTATCGGATACATTCCACAACCTTTCATCATTCTTCAATCTGTCACTTGGTTTTAAAAAATAAGTCAATACTCCCATTATTATAGCTATCAATACTAGCAAACCAATTAAAATCTTTATTATCTTTTTCATGCCTTCCCCTCCATGCTCCTATTATACCACAGTAATTATAGCAAATGAGACATATATATAAAAAAAGAAGTCACCAGTAAAACTAGTGACTTCCAAATATTCAATTGTAATTCTTATATTGTTTAATGGCTCTATTTAATAGCCCTTTTATGTATTTTGAAATTTATAAGATACTAATCTTTTTTATATTTTAGTACCAACCTCTAAGCTTCATAGCAGTAGCAACTCTCTTTACAGAATGCATGTAAGCAGATTCTCTCATAGTTACTCCGTATTCTTCCTTTATAGCCCATAGAGCTTCGAAAGCCTTAACCATAGCTTCGTCTTCCTTCTGTTCTACTTCAGCTTCTGACCAGTAGTATCCGTATAGGTTCTGTACCCATTCGAAGTAAGAAACTGTAACACCACCAGCATTAGTTAGGATGTCTGGAGTAAGAATGATACCCTTCTTAGCAAGAACTTCGTCACCTTCTGGAGTTGTAGGACCGTTAGCAGCTTCACAAACTAGCTTAGCCTGGATCTTTTCAGCAACTTCTGCAGTTATAGCATTTTCAAGAGCAGCTGGAACAACAACGTCTACCTGAGATGCCCAGAATTCGTCCATAGATATCATCTTAGCACCTGGGAAATCAACTAGGTTACCCTTTTCAGCTCTGTAATCCCACATAGCCTGGAAATCTAGTCCGTCTTCTTTGTATATAGCGTATGGTCCAACTTCCTTAGCCCATTCAGCAAGAGCAACAACTGTTCCGCCTAGCTTCTGGATGTTCTTAACAGTGAAGGCACCAACGTTACCAAATCCCTGTACAGCAACCTTAGCCTGCTTTAGGTCTATACCCATCTTCTTAGCAGCTTCTCTAACTGTAACAGCAACACCGTATCCAGTAGCTTCATTTCTACCTAGAGATCCACCGAATTCAACTGGCTTACCAGTTAATACACCTATAGAAGAAACTCCTACTAATTTATTATATTCGTCTACCATCCAAGACATTATCTTACCATTTGTATTTACGTCTGGAGCTGGAACGTCAACTTTTTCACCGATTAACTTGTAGATACCATCGATGTATCCTCTAGAAAGTCTTTCTAATTCACCTTCAGATAGTTCAGATGGATCAACTATGATACCACCCTTACCACCACCGTAAGGAATACCAGTTACTGAGCACTTGAATGTCATCCATATAGAAAGTGCCTTAACTTCTTCTATAGATACGTTTGGATGGAATCTGATACCACCCTTAGTTGGTCCTACTGCATCGTTATGCTGAGATCTATATCCCTTGAAAACCTTTATAGAACCATCATCCATCTTAACTGGGATGTTAACTTCGATAACTCTTCTTGGTTCCTTTAATAGTTCATAAACCTGTGGTTCCATTCCTAACTTGTCACAAGCGTTCTTAACCTGAGCCTGTGCCATTTCAAATACATTTGCCATTTGTAAGCCTCCTTAAATTTAAGATACTCTAAATTTTATTATTTTTTCGCAGAAAAACGCAATTTAAGCACGAAAAATGATTTAAAAATCACTTTCCTCTCCTGAAGAAACATTTTCCTGACCCTAATAGAATTATAACACATGTAGGTGGAATAGTGTATAATAATTTAAATTTTAACAATATTTTTTATTTCAGAAAAATATTGTTACATAGCAAAAAACTCAGTGTAAACACTGAGTTTGAAATCTTAATTATCTCTCGCTATTATTCTGGCTGAGGAGCATCAACTGGACAAACACCAGCACATGATCCACAATCGATACAAGCTGAAGCATCTATAGAATAGATATCTCCATCAGATATACAAGATACTGGACATTCAGCTGCACAAGCACCACAAGCTATACAAGAATCTTTAATTACGTATGCCATTTTTATTTCCTCCTAATTAATTATATTTTATCGATAAATTTATTATAACAAACTCCTAGTATTTTTGCAATTGATTTTTTCAAAAAAATAAAACTTTTTTTATAACCTTATTTGTCATTAGTATAATAATATTTTTAATTTTATAGTTTTATGATTATATCAAAACTTCATCTTAATTGAGAATTATACATCTTCAATTATATACTTTCACTATCAATTATAATTAAGTTTCATATCCTGTTTATCTTTTAGTCATATTTATACTATAACTGAAAAATTTACAGGTGGATACAAAAAAGATATAGGACCAAAGCATAAAGCAATATCCTATATCTCAATAATCTATGACTAACTAGGGGTAAAATTTAATCAAATTCTAGTTTCCTTCATTTTCCTTCATCAGGTAAGAAAGAGTAAACAAACTCTCTGTCAAGTTTACATTTTCTACTATGATGTTGCTCGGAACCTCAAGATCTATTGGGGCAAAATTCCAAATACCCTTTATGCCAGCACCAACTAACTTGTCAGCTACACCCTGAGCACCATTTTTAGGTATACATACTATAGCTATATCTACATTGTTTTCCCTAACAAAATCTTCTAAGTGGTCTGAATCCATTATTTCGAAGTCTCTAATCTTCAAACCTATCATCTTCGGATTGGCATCAAATACGGCAATAGTTTCAAATCCAGCATTTCTAAAGCCAGTATAATTAGTCAAGGCCTGACCCAAGTTACCAGCACCTATCAAGATAGCACGGTATTTTCTATCTAGACCAAGAATCTTGCCAATTTCCTTGTGAAGGGCTTCTACATTATAGCCATATCCTTGCTGACCAAATCCACCAAAGTTATTAAGGTCCTGCCTAATCTGAGAGGCAGTAAATCCAATTATCTCACTCAACTCTTTTGAAGATATTCTCTGTACATCTCTTGACAGCAAGTCAGCCAAATACCTGTAATACTTAGGTAATCTTCTGATTACGGCCATTGAAATATTTTTATTTCCCATTCCAGTCCTCCTGTATCCTATATTTTATAATATCATAAAGCAACATTCTTGTTAAAAAAAACGTCAACTCTACCAATTTACACTATTATAATATATATTATACCTTATTTTCGATAAATTTAAAACACTTTTATCCCAATATTTGTTCCCATTTTTCGTATAATTTAGCCAAACGTTTTTCTAGGTCACTTTTTTCCTGATTGACCTCTTTAGAGCGTTCTGGACTGGTGTAGACCTCTTCCTGACAAAGCATATAATCTAGTCCACCTATTTGTTTTTCAGTAAGTTCTATTTCTGATTCTATATCTTTTATAACCTTTTTTGCCTTATTTTCAATCTGTCTAAGCTCTTTTTCACGCCTTTTTTCTTCCTTTAGTTGGGTCTTTGTCTTACTGGTTTGCTTATCCATATCTACCAGCTGACTTTTTTCAAACTCCTGCCTCTTCTTATTTTGGTAATATTCGTAATTGCCCAAATATTCTTCCACTCCATCCGGTTTAAGTACCATGATTCTGTCTACTACTGTGTTAAGGAAATATCTATCATGTGATATGGTAAGTAGGGTCCCTTCATATTCTTTTAGGGCCTCTTCCAGAACTTCTTTGGAATCTATATCCAAGTGGTTAGTAGGCTCATCCAGTAGCAAGAGGTTTGACTTTGATAGGATAAGCTTTAATATAGCTATTCTCGCCCTCTCTCCACCACTCAGAGTCTTTATACCCTTGAATACATCTTCACCTTCAAACAAAAAGGCTCCCAACAAGCCTCTTACCTCCGTCTGAGTCATATGTGGATTATCGTTCCATACCTCGTCTATTATGGTATTTTCCAGATTCAAGGACTTTTGTTCCTGGTGGAAGTAGGCTATATCTACACCTTGACCTACCTTATAGGAACCCTTATCTTGCCCCTCATCACCCATTATAATCTTAAAAAGGGTTGACTTGCCGACTCCATTAGGTCCTATTAGTGCTACCTTTTCTCCCCTATATAAGTTAAAATCTACATCCTTAAATAGTTTTCTATCTCCATAAGACTTGGCCAGCCCTTCTACTTCTAAAACATCATTTCCGCTTTGATGCCTTAATACAAAATTAAATCTAGCCTTTTTTCTAAGTTCTGCAGGTTTTTCAATCCTATCAACCTTGTCAAGCATTTTTTCCTTGCTCCTGGCCCTCTTTAGGTGTTTTTCCCTACCATAGGCCTTGAGCCTCTCTATTGATTCTTCCTGCTTTTTTATTTCTCTTTGCTGATTTTCATACTGTCTCAACCTTATTTCCCTGTTGACCCTAGCCTGTTTCTGATAGTCCGTATAATTCCCATTATAACTAGTAAGGTGCTTGTTCTCCATCTCGAAAATCCTATTTACAGACTGGTCCAAAAAGTACCTATCATGGGATATGATCATTATAGTTCCCTCATAGGCCCTCAAAAAGCTCTCCAACCATTCTATGGCATCTGCATCTAGATGGTTGGTCGGTTCGTCTAGCAGAAGAAGGGATGGCTTGCTCAAAAGGAGCTTGGCTAGTAGGACTCTGGTCTTTTCTCCACCCGACAATACATTTACAGTCTTATCCATTTCTTCATCGCTAAAGCCTAAACCTTTTAGGGTTCCCTTGACTATGCTCTTATAGGCATAACCATTTTTTTCCTCAAAATCTTCATATTTTTTTCCATACAGGTCCATGACCTTCTTTAACTGATCGCCTGATGCACAATCCCTGTCGGATAAATTAGCTATCTGGTGTTCCAAGTTTCTTAATTCTTCCTCGGCTACTATCAGGTCAGAAAATACTGAAACGACTTCATCATATATGGTCTTTTCCGAGTAAAAGTTGGTATTCTGTTCTAGGTAGCCTAACCTACAATTTTTTGCAGTAAAAATCTCCCCACTATCATAGGAAAATATACCAGTTATTACCTTAAATAGGGTCGTCTTACCCGTACCATTTACACCAACTATACCTATCTTGTCCCCCTCGTTTACCGAGAAAGAAATATCCTCTAGTATAGTCTCCACCCCAAAAGACTTGGAGACATTGTTGCACGACAACATTATCATAGATCCACCCCCTAAACCTGATCAATCTTCAAATTAGGGACTGCATTTAGGTCCATGCTGTCTCTTTTGCCAGCCAGATACCTATAGTAACCTGCGCAGGCTATCATGGCTGCATTGTCTGTGCAAAGTACCAATGGTGGATACTTCAGGTCTAGGCATGCCTTGTGACACAAGTCTGCCATCTGACTCCTCAGACCAGAATTTGACGCCACTCCTCCTGACAGGGTTATAGTCTTGTAGCCCTTGTCCATGCAAGCCTTTATGGCCTTGTTGGTCAATACGTCTACCACAGCCGCCTGAAAAGACGCACATACATCCTCTGGAACTATATCTATATTTTTCATTTTCATGGAATTCAAGTAGTTTAGGACAGAAGACTTTAGACCGCTAAAACTAAAGTCATACCCGTCATCATGGATACAGGCCCTAGGAAAATCTATAGCCCCAGGATTACCCTGCTTGGCCAACCTATCCACTATTGGACCACCTGGATAACCCAGACCCATGGCCCTAGAAACCTTGTCAAAGGCCTCTCCAGAGGCATCATCCTTGGTCTTGCCCAATATTTCATAGCTACCGTAGTCCTTGACCTCCACCAGGTGGGTATGACCACCGGACACTATTAGGGTAATAAATGGTGGTTTCAAATCCTTGTGTTCTATATAATTGGCAGACAGGTGACCCTCGATATGGTTTACTCCAACTAGGGGTATACCCAGAGTAAAGGCAAGGGCCTTGGCATAGGATAGGCCTACCAATAGGGCTCCAACCAAACCAGGTCCATGAGTAACTGCTATATGGTCTATATCTGAAAAGGTCATACCTGCAGTGTCTAGAGCCTCCTGAACTACTAAATCTATATTTTCAATGTGCTTTCTAGATGCCACTTCTGGCACCACTCCACCAAACTTTTTATGTATTTCTATCTGAGTAGATATGATGTTTGCAAGAACCTCCCTGCCATTCCTAGTAATGGCACAGGCCGTCTCATCACAGCTACTCTCTATGGCTAACGTTATAATATCACTCACTTCTTAAAACACCTCCCTGAGCTGTTTCCACATTATTATTGCATCTTCCTTGTTATTAGTATAGTATTCCTTCCTGACGCCACCTGCCAAAAAATCATACTTCTTGTAGAGCCCCTGAGCAACAAAATTACCTGCCCTAACCTCTAAGGTTATAGACGCTATCTTGTCCCTATCGCACATAGCAAGCAAGGCCTCTATCAAGCCGTTTCCTATTTTTTGCCCCCTAAAGTCCTTGTGAACAGCTACATTGGTAATATGGGCCTCATCTATTATATACCAGGCTCCTACATAGCCAACAATCTTGCCATCATTATCTGCCACTATATACCTGGACAACTTGTTTTTTAGCTCTCCCTTTAGAGAATTATAAGACCAGGGATCTTCAAAGGCAGATAATTCTACCTCATACACACCGTCTATATCACCAGCAGTCATCCTTCTATATATCATTTTTCATCTTCCTCTGCTTTTCTTCATATTGAACCTCTGCCTGAGACTTCCTAATGTACATAGGCAAAATGTCATAGCAGGTATATACATCTAGACCTTTTTTATACTTGTAGTGGGCACAGGCACATACACTAGCTGCCCTAGACACATTTATATTGCTGGATGCTATCCTTGCATCTAGACCTAGACAGCCTAATTTATCTCCATACTTATAGACCCCTTCACCCAGGAATATGACCGGTCCTTCGATTAGCTTGACCTCTTCTAGCAAGTCATCTATATCAACCACCTTTATCTCCCTACTTATTTTTGGTAGTCCCTCTTGGCTTTTGTATATTGCTGAATAGACCTGACTTCCCTGGGCATCCAATATAGGAACCAGACTAGCCTGACTATCAGACAGATTATAGGCCAAACTTTCAAGAGAATTAACTGCCACTACTGGTAAGTCTCCTACATGAGCCAAGGCCTTGACAGTAGCCATGGCAATCCTAATCCCTGTAAATGATCCCGGTCCTATACATACAGCCAATAGGTCTACATCTCTTATTTTAATGTTGGCCAGTTCACACAAGCTCTCCAGAATAGGCATCAATTTTTGTGAATGTGTCCTCTTGTCATTCACGACAAGCTCACCCAACAGGATTCCATCTGACCACAAGGCCACACTTGCAGCCCTAGTCGAAGTGTCCAAACCCAAAATAATCATGCTCTAGTAACCTCCTCAACCAATTCTTCATAGGCCTGACCTCTAGCAACAAACTCTAGACGCCTAGCCTCTCCTTCATACTTGATATTTATATCCAACCTCTCATCAGGTAATATGTCTTCTATTATCTGTGACCACTCTATTATACAAACTCCATCTGAATCAATGTATTCTTCAAAACCTATATCGTACATCTCATCACTTGAGCCTATCCTGTATACATCAAAGTGGTTTAGCTTTAGCCTACCATCCTCATATTCATTGACTATAGTAAAGGTAGGACTAGTTATATCCTCTTCTATGCCAAGTCCGATAGCTATTGCCTTTGTAAGGGCAGTCTTGCCAGCACCCAAATCTCCATTCAGGCACAAAACTGCACCTTCAAACAGGTTTTTACCTATCTTTTGACCCAGACTAGAAGTGGCATTTTCATTTTCTAGATAGATACTCCTCATATAGCCTCCTTATATTTCAAATAATATTATTATACCATTAATAGTATATATACCACAAATAAATATCCACAAAAAGACACTACCCAAGTCTATCAACTTCCAAATCAAAAATCTGAAAGTCCTAGACTCAGGTAGTGTCTCATTTATAATTATTAATCAATATATGTTTATCAATGTAATGGGCACATACGAGACAAATAACAAATACTCATATGTATATCAAAACCTTATAGTTTCTTATTTTTGTGCATTTCTAGCAGATAGCATACAAGAAACAGCTATTGAAACCAACTTAGCAGATTCTCCGTCAGATCTTGAGCATACAACGATTGGCACCTTGGCACCAACAACTATACCACCAAATGTCCATCCACCTAGATACTTAGCAGTCTTTAATAGTATGTTACCCGCTTCGATAGCAGGAACAACTAGTATATCTGCACGACCAGCAACTGGATCATCTATACCCTTTACTTCAACTGCATGTAGGTCAACAGCATTATCCATCTGTAGAGGTCCACTTACTAGACATCCTGTAATTTCACCTTCCTGGTTCATTCTCTGTAGGGCAACTGCATCTACTGTAGCAGGCATCTTTTCGTAGTATTTTTCCTTGGCACATATCATTGCTATCTTTGGTTCTTCATTACCTAGGGCGTGGGCAACATCTACAACATTTTCTATTATGCCCTTCTTCTGTGCTAGGTCTGGAGCTATCAACATTGCACCGTCAGAAGTTAGGTAGTACTTGTCTCTATCTTCATTGAACAAGATACCAACGTAACTCAAAGTATTTCCAGTTCTAAGGTTATTTTCCTTCTTAACTACTGCCTTAAGTATTACTGAAGTATCTATTAGACCCTTCATTATTAGACTAGCCTTGCCAGCATTAACCTGGTCAACTGACTTCTGAGCAGCATCCGCCAAGTTCTCAGCATGTACTAGTTCCATGTCAGATATATCCAAGTTTGCTTCCTCGGCTACACTCTTAATGATATTTTCATCACCTACTAGGATTACCTTTGTAAATCCTAGGTCAACTGCATTTCTTAAAGATTCTAATGTAGCTAAGTCGTGTGGAGCTGCAACAGCAACCGTCTGGATAGCATCACCAGTTTTTTCCTTAGCTAAATTAATAAAATAATCCTGATTTATCATTCTATACACTCCTATAACATAAGTATTATCAACCTGGGCCACTCAAGGCCCATTTCACCTATATATATTTTATCACATTTATAGGATAATAGTAGCGTTTTCTTGAATTTTTTTGTAAGTTTTTGTATTTTTTAACATTTTGTTTATATTTTTTATCTTTTACCGGCCTTTTACCTATTAAAATATAGCTTGTATCTATTTGATTTACACCTCTATTGCATAGATTGACACTCTTCACAAAGTTGATAGTAACCAGCCACATACTAGACCAATTGCTTTCGTAATGGAATATGATGGTGGACTAGCATTCTATTCTGACAAGAGAAAGAATATGTACAAATGGTAGGCAAGGACGTTGAAGGTATAGAACTATAATAAAAATAAAGGCCACACATTCATTAATTCTAATTAGAATGTATGGCCTTTATTTTGTTGTAACAGCCTTTATGCAGCCTATATATTTATATAAAAAAGGACCCTATTCAAATAAGATCCTCTTAAATACGAGCCAAGACCAGCCCAAAAATTTCTATATTAATTTACTTAAGCGTTATGCTTCTGGTGTTCATCAAAAGCGTATATGGCAGCACCTATAGCACCTGCCATCTGAGAATCAGGAGATATCATTATATCACATTCCAACTCTTCGTTAAGGGCTCTAACTATACCCTTGTTCTTACTTACTCCACCAGTCATGGCAACAGGAGTCTTTAGACCACCTCTTCTTGCCAAACTAGCAACTCTAGTAGCAACAGACGCATGTATACCTCTTATGATATTTTCTAGAGGGATCTTCTTAGCCATACATGAGATAACTTCTGACTCAGCGAATACTGTACATGTTGAACTAATTGGTGTTACTTCTGTAGACTTGGCATCTAGATCGCCTAGCTCATCCAGTTTTACATCCAATACGCCTGCCATAACTTCCAAGAACCTACCTGTACCAGCAGCACACTTGTCATTCATCAAGAAGTTTACAAGACCACCCTTGTCATTTAACTTCAATACCTTAATATCCTGACCACCGATGTCTATAATAGTACCTACACCACCAAATATAAAGCCACCGCCCTTAGCATGACAACTAAGTTCACTGACAGTCTTGGCAGCCTTTTCATAGCTGTTTCTACCATATCCAGTAGATACAATTAGGTCTATTTCATCAAAACTTTTTCCTGCTTTTCCAAGTACCTCTTCTATAACCAAGTCAGCGCCTTTAGTACCGGCACCTAGGCTAACTACACCTTCACTTACAACTTCTTTTCCATCCTTCATTATCACACACTTTGATGATGTTGATCCAATGTCAATACCCATTGTGTATACACTACTCATTTTAAAACGCCTCCTATATAATTTGTTTAAATTAAATATCGTCGATAGATTTTAACATTTAGTATAATACCCATTTTTTGTGAAATATAATATTATTTTTAAATATTTTATACGAAATTATAATTCATAAGTAATTGTCAATCATTGATAATTAAAAAACAATATCAAGGATTATTAACAAACCTATCTCCTCGTCAATTATACCATAATAAAGGCCCCACTTTCAATATCATATTGAAAATAGGACCTTTTATATATTTTTACCTCAACTTTAATTGCTGATTAACATAAATTATTTTTTATCAATTTTTCTATCTTTTTATAGAGTGGTATTGTAATTATTGATATTACTATTCCCTTAACTAGGTTAAATGGTGCTATAAACCATAAAACGAAAGATAGTAGGTCTTTTACATTAGGATTAATGGCTGTACCCATTCCAATTATGGCCTCTAAGCCCATTATCTGACCATAGAATGGCAACATTACAAAGTAGTTCATAGCAGATCCAATAATAACCATAGCAATTGTTCCTAGGGCAAATCCCTTGATCAAGGCCTTTAATGACTTCTCGCTCCTATATACTAGAGAAGCTACTACTACAAACGAAGATCCAACTACTATATTTGCTATTTCTCCAACACCACCTGTACTAGTCGCTGTGATTAGGTGAAGGAAATTCTTTACTGCTTCAACTGCAAAACCTGCTATTGGTCCAAGCGCCAAACCTGCTACTATAGCTGGCATATCAGATAGGTCTATCTTTAAGAAACCTGGAAATAGTGGCACTGGCATCTCTAAAAACATCAATGCATACGCTATCCCAGCCAACAAGGCAACCTTTACCATAGATAATGTAGATACTCTTCTTTTCTTTAAACTTACTGAATTAACCTTTTCCATTTTGTCCTCCTATTTTTCGAGGGAAAAATAAAATTCCTGGAGAAAATATCCCCAGGAAAAACCATTTCATTACAATAAACATTGTAAAACATTACTTCTCTCATCCAGACTTTACTGTCGGCTTTGGAATCTCACCAAATCAGCTTGCGCTCGCGGGCTATACCGCCGGTAGGGAATTTCACCCACCCCCGAAGATTAATTTTTATTTTATTTTACAAGACTATTATATGACTTTTATAAGAAAAAGTCAATATTTTTCAGTCTTTTTTTGGTCTCTAGCACCTATTTATTAAGTCAAGCTAGGATTGATTTGCAAGCTTGACTTATACACCTATATGGGGTATTGGGAGCCAAAAAAATCCAGCTAGGATTGGCTTACACCCTTCATTGATAGGGATACCCTAGCCTTTTCCTTGTCAAGTCCTATTACCTTGACCTTGACGATACCACCTACTGTCAGTAGGTCGGATGCATTTTTCACCCTCTTATTGGATATCTGAGATATATGAACTAGGCCGTCATTTTTAATACCTATATCTACAAAGGCACCAAAGTCTACTACATTTCTTACTGTACCTGTCAGGACCATGTCCTCTTCTAGGTCTTCTAACTTCATCACGTCTGTCCTAAGTATAGGCTTTGATCCAGCCTCTCTGATATCCCTACCAGGCTTTTTGATTTCATCTACTATGTCCTTTAGGGTTGCCTGACCTGCACCTATTTCTTCACTTAGCCTGTCCAAACCATATTCCCTTATCTTTTTGTCTAGCTGGTCTAACCTGGACTCAGTCACATCATCTAGACTATATCCCAATATATTCAACATTGCTTGGCAAGCCTTGTATGATTCGGGATGGACACCTGTATTATCCAGTGGGTTCTTGGCATTTGGTAATCTTATAAAGCCTGCTGCCTGTTTGAAGGCTGCTGGTCCCAACCTCTTTACCTTTTTCAGTTCTTCTATGTCTTTGAAGTCACCATTTTCATCCCTATAGGCTACTATGTTCTTGGCTAGGCTTGATGATATTCCTGCCACGTGCTCTAGCAGAGAGTAGGATGCTGTGTTGGCGTCTACACCTATTTGATTGACAGAATCCTCTACCACTCCATCTAGGACCTGGGTCAACCTTTTTTCATTTACGTCATGCTGGTACTGGCCTACTCCTATACTCTTAGGTTCAATCTTTACCAGTTCAGCCATAGGGTCCTGGAGTCTCCTCGCTATTGATATGGCCCCCCTTATAGACACGTTTATATTCGGGTGTTCTTCATTGGCCAGTTTGGATGCTGAATATACAGAGGCACCTGCCTCATTTACTATCAGGTAGGATACTGGCCTATCTATTTCACCTATCATCTCTGCCACAAATTGTTCTGACTCTCTTGATGCAGTACCATTGCCGATAGATATTATATCCACCTTGTATTTTTCAATCAACTTCTTGAGACTGGCTTTGGCTTCCTCAACCTTGTTCTGGGGTTTAGTTGGATAGACTGTAGTATAGTCTAGCAGCTTGCCATTCTTGTCTACAACTGCAATCTTGCAACCAGTCCTATAGGCGGGGTCAAAGCCCATGACCACTGCATTTTTTATAGGTGGCTGTAGTAGGAGTCCCTGTAGATTTTTACCAAATACCTTGATAGCCCTCTCTTGGGCTAGGTCTGTTAGATTGTTTCTAACCTCCCTCTCTATGGCTGGGAAAATCAGCCTCTTGTAGGCATCTAGGGCTACTTCTTCTATAATAGCTTCATTTCCCGTATTCTGAGTATTGATATAGGACCTGACAATTTTGTCTAGCATCTGCTGGTCGTCGACTACTAGCTTAACATTTAGGATGCCTTCCTTTTCCCCCCTATTTATAGCCAGTGTTCTATGGGGTGGTATATCTGCCACCCTCTCAGTAAAATCATAGTAAAGCCTGTATACTGAATCTTCTTCGAGCTTGGCCTTGGATTGTAGTTGACCTCTTTTCAAGGCCTGCTCTCTTATGTACTTTCTAATATCCGCATTGTCGCTCATTACTTCGGCTAGTATATCCTTGGCACCTGCTATAGCAGTATCTATGTCATCTACTCCTTTTTCGGGGTCTATATAGGCCATGGCCTCCTTGCCTAGGTCTAATTTTTTAGAAAGAAGTATCATCATTGCCAGTGGCTCTAGACCCCTCTCCTTGGCTATAGTGGCCCTAGTTCTCTTTTTTTGCTTAAATGGTGCATAGATATCTTCAACCTCTTGTAGACTCTTGGCCTTTTCTATAGCCTCTATCAGGTCTTGTCCAAGCTTGCCTTGCTCATCTATCAGCCTCTTTACATCTTCCTTTCTAGCCTCTAGGTTTCTGAGATAGGTCAATTTTTCTCCAAATTCCCTCAACTGGATATCGGTCATTTCTTCAGTCATTTCCTTCCTATACCTGGCTATAAATGGAATTGTATTGCCTTCATCTATTAATTTTATAGTGTTTTCAACTTGGGATGGACGCAAGCCCATTTCTTTTATAAGTATATCTTTAATATTCATAATTCCCTCTTTTTGTGTATTTTTAAGAGGCAGAAAAACTGCCCTCTCTGTCTTATCGAATTAATTGTATTGCTGAATCAGCCCCAAACAAGTAGTCTGCATATTATATTACTAGCCTATCATATATCTCATATATTTTGCTTTAGGTATTCAAACATAAAATTGTCCAATTTGCCATCCATAACTGCATCTACATTGGCATTTTCTTCATTTGTCCTGTGGTCCTTGACCAACTTGTAGGGTTGGAATACATAAGACCTAATCTGACTTCCCCAGGTAATCTGTGAATACTTGCCCTGTATGTCTTCTATCCTTTCCTTGTTTTCCTCTTCCTTTAATTGGACTAGCTTGGCCATCAAGATCTTCATAGCTATATCCTTGTTGGAATGCTGGCTTCTCTCATTCTGACACTGGACTACTATACCTGTTGGCAGGTGGGTTATCCTCACTGCAGAATCTGTAGTATTTACGTGCTGACCACCTGCACCCGATGACCTATAAGTATCAATTTTCAGGTCATTTTGGTTTATATCTACACTCACATCCTGCTTCAATTCAGGCGTTACATCAATCGACGCAAATGAGGTATGCCTCTTGCCTGATGAATCAAACGGAGATATCCTCACTAAACGATGGACTCCTTTTTCACACTTTAAATGACCATAAGCATTTTGCCCCTGAACTAATATCGTTGCCGTCTTGATACCTGCCTCTGGATCAGAGTTCATATAGATTAACTTCACCTTAAAACCTTTAGATTCAGACCACCTGGTATACATCCTTAAGAGCATCTGGGCCCAGTCTTGGGCATCCAAACCACCAGCACCTGAATTAACAGATAGTATCGCATTGTTGGAATCGTACTGGCCAGAAAATAGCATCTCCAAGGTCATTTGATCTAAATTTTTCCTAGCTTCCTTCACCTGCATATTTAAAGATTCTTCCATCTCATGGTCTTCACCTAGGTCTTCATCACATAATTCAACCAGTATGCTTATGTCTTCTATAGATGATATAAGTTGACTATATTGAGCCAACCTGATTTCTATAGTCCTATTCTCCTGTAAAATCCTGTTAGACCTGTCCGCATCTTCCCAAAATCCCTGGTCTTCCATAAGCTTTTCTATCTTTGCCTTTTTGGATTTTAGACTAGATGGGTCAAAGTGACTCACCCAATTCTTTGGCTTTTTTTCTCATATCTTCGTATTCAGATTTATAATCTTGAATATTTATCAACCTTATCACCCCTTATTCCTTTACTGTATTTAATTATAACATAAAAATGCACGCCAATAAATATGGCGTGCATTGATATAAAATTAAAATTTTAGAAAGGCTGTTCTATCTTTAATTAAGCGTTCATGCAGTTCTGAACCTTACCAGTTTCGATTTCTACCTTGATGTTGTCAAGAGCAGTTGAAACCATGTTGTCTACTGCAGTTTCAGTGAAGAATGCGAAATGTCCTGTTAATACAACATTGTCCATTTCCATTAGCTTTTCAACTACTGTTCCTTCTATCTTCTTAGGATCTATCTTCTGGTTTACATATAGAGTTTCGCATTCTAGAACGTCTAGAGCTGCACCCTTTATCTTACCAGCTTCAAGAGCTTCTATTACGTCATCTATGTTTACTAGACCACCTCTACCAGTGTTAACTAGGATAGCATGTTCCTTCATGTGGCTTATTCTATCCTTGTTTATGATATGGTGAGTAGAATCAGTTAATGGTAAGTGAAGTGAAACAACGTCAGCTTCTTCTAGTAAAGCTTCTACTGTGTCTCTGTATTCTAGAATTCCGTCTGCACCTGGGTTTCTAAATTCGTCAAAACCTATAACCTTAGCGCCTAAGCCCTTGAATAGAGTTGCAGCTGTAAGACCTATTCTACCAGTACCTATGATACCTACTGTACAGCTTCTGATTTCCTTAGAAATAAGATCCTGGTTCCAAGTAAAGTCACCCTTCTTCTGAGCTGCTCTAATATGTCCGATATTTCTTAATAGTGTCATAGCATGTGTAACAGCTAATTCAGCTATCGCATTTGGAGAATACCTTGGTACATTTGTTATAGAGATTCCATATTCTCTTGCAGTCTTAAGGTCGAACATGTCAACACCAGCAGTTCTAGATGCAATCTGAGTTAGTCCGTATTCTTTCATTTTCTTGAATATTTCTTCGTCCTTAACTGGTATAACCTGCTGAGTAGTTATTCCGTCATATCCCTTAGCCTTTTCGATTGATTCTGGAGTAATTAGACCGTATTCTAAATCTACCTGAACTCCTGTTTCCTTTGACCATTTCTTAAATGCTGCTTCTTCGTAACCCTGTACATGGTATGCTAAAATTTTCATAATGCTGCCTCCTAATACACATAAATTTACTTTAAACTAATAAAAACATTAACTAATAATTTTGATTTTCTTTAAAATAATATACTCTAATTAACTTAAAACGTTTTCTTAACTAATCACTTAATAACACAAATTTCTAAACACATAAACACTAAAAACACAAATTTTATGTCACTCACATGACAATAACAATTTTTTAACTATCAATATTAAAAAAACACAACTGAATAATATTTCAGTTAAAAAACTATGGTAATAGGTCGCCATATACTAGATATGGCGACACTAACTACCACTATATAGTTTGTAGATTTAAAATTCTACTTAAATTACTTAACTGCCTTTAAAGCTTCAAGTATTTCTGGGATTACCTTATAAAGGTCACCAACGATACCGTAGTCAGCAACACTGAATATTGGAGCGTCTGGATCCTTGTTTATTGCTATTATAAGGTCAGATTCCTTCATACCAGCTAAATGCTGTATAGCACCTGATATACCACAAGCTACGTATAGGTTAGGCTTAACAGTAACACCTGTCTGTCCTACCTGGTGAGATCTATCTATCCAACCAGCGTCAACAGCTGCTCTTGAAGAACCAACTACACCGCCTAAAGCTTCTGCGAATTCAGCTATAAGCTTGAATCCATCTGGAGTTCCTAGACCCTTACCACCAGATACGATTATGTTAGCATCTGTTAGAGATACCTTTTCGTTAGCAGACTTAACGATTTCTAATACCTTAGTTCTGATATCAGATTCCTTAAGATCTATGTTTAGCTTAACAACTTCACCTGTTCTAGAGTCATCCTTTTCAGCCTTGTCCATAACTCCAGGTCTAACTGTAGACATCTGAGGTCTGTTATCTGGACATATGATAGTAGCCATTATGTTACCACCAAATGCTGGTCTTGTCTGCTTAATCTTACCATCTTCTGGATCTATTTCTAGCTTAGTACAGTCAGCTGTAAGACCAGTGTTTAGTCTAGAAGCTATTCTTGGAGCTAAGTCTCTACCTATATGAGTAGCACCAACTAAAACTATTTCTGGCTTAATTTCGTGTACAGCGTCAACTATAACCTTAGCGTATCCATCAGTTGTATAGTTCTTTAAAAGAGCGTCATCAGCTACATATACAGTTTCAGCACCATAGCTAATTAATTCTTTTGCTAATTCATCCATATCCTGACCTAGAAGTATAGCATTTAACTTAACTCCTCTTACGTCAGCTAATTTTCTACCTTCTCCTAGTAATTCAATTACAACTGGAGTAAGTTTTCCCTGTCTCTGTTCAGCATAGACCCAAATGTTCTTGTACTGATTCAATTCATTTCTATCCATAATACTCTTCTCCTATAAACAATTAAATTATATTATATGTACAGCCTTTAGCTCATTAACAATCTTAGCTGCAACTTCTTTTTCTGTTCCTTCTAGTATAACACCCTGACCCTTAACTTCTGGTGTAAATGATCTAAATACTCTTGTAGGTGATGCCTTAAGACCAACCTGAGTCTTTTCTATATCAACATCATCTATTGAAAGAACCTTAATTTCTTTTTCATAGGCTTCGAATATTTTATCTATGTACATATGTCTTGGTTCGTTAAGTTCCTTAACAGCTGTAAGTAGAGCTGGCATCTGTAATTCGATCATTTCATAACCATCTTCTAACTGTCTCTTAACTGTAAGTTTCTTTCCATCAACTTCTAGACCTTCTACATATGTAACCTGAGGTATTCCAAGCTTTTCAGATATCTGAGGACCAACCTGAGCTGTATCTCCATCTATAGCCTGTCTACCTGCTAGTATTAAATCATAATCTCCAATAGCTCTGATTCCTGCTGCTATTGCATTTGAAGTAGCCCATGTATCTGAACCACCAAAAGCTCTATCTGATAACAATACTGCTTCATCAGCACCCATTGCTAAACACTCTCTAAGCATTACATCTGCCTGTGGAGGTCCCATTGAAACAACTGTTATATGAACATCTTCGTGAGCATCCTTAAATGCTAGAGCCTGTTCCAACGCATTTGCATCATCTGGGTTTAATATACTTGGTACACCTTCTCTTATTAAAGTGTTTGTTTCCTTATCAATTCTAACTTCTGTTGTATCTGGTACTTGTTTTACGCATACTATGACTTTCAAATTTCACACCACCCTCTTATTTTAATATGTTTCCTGCGATTACTATCTGCTGAACCTGAGAAGTTCCTTCATAGATTGAAAGAATTCTAGCATCTCTGTATATTCTTTCTATTCTATAGTCCTTAACAAATCCATATCCACCATGTAACTGTAATGCCTTGTAAGCAACTTCGTTAGCTACTTCTGCAGCATAGTACTTAGCCATTGATGATAGAAGAGCAGGGCTCTGCTTGTTATCCTTCAACTGAGCTGCCTGATGAACTAATAGTCTAGCAGCTTCAACCTTAGTAGCCATATCAGCTAATGTAAACTGAGTGTTCTGGAACTTAGAAAGTGTCTTACCAAACTGTACTCTTTCCTTAGTGTACTTGATTGCTTCATCTAGAGCAGACTGAGCAACACCAACAGCCTGAGCAGCAACACCTATTCTACCAGCTTCAAGAGTATTCATCATAACCTTGAAACCAGCACCTAGCTTACCAAGTAGGTTTTCCTTTGGAACCTTAACATTTTCAAATATAAGGTCTGATGTTCTAGTACCTCTGATACCCATCTTATCTTCGTGTGCACCATGAGAGAATCCTTCCCATTTACTTTCAACTATGAAAGTAGATATTCCTCTAGTTCCTTTTCCCTTTTCAGTTACAGCAGAAACTATAGCAAAATCACAGAAAGGACCATTAGTTATCCAGCATTTTCTACCGTTTAGTATGTAGTAGTCACCATCTAGTACAGCAGTTGTCTGAGTTGCACCTGCATCTGAACCAGCACCTGGCTCTGTAAGACCGAATGCACCAACTAGTTTACCTTCAGCAAGTGGCTTAAGGTATTTCTGTTTCTGTTCTTCAGTACCGAAGTTGATTAGTGGAAGTGCAACCAATGATGCACCTGCAGTTAAGTAAGTACCACAAGAAGCATCTGCTCTTGATAATTCTTCCATTATTAGTGCATATGAAACATAATCTGCTCCAGCACCACCATATTCCTTTGGTACGATTGGGCAAGAGAATTTATATTTAGCTAGCTTGTCAGTAAATTCCTGTGGCATGTCAACGCCTTCTCTGTCCATCTTTTCAGCTAAATCAGTATCATACAATTCACGCTGGCAAAAATCACTAATTGATTTTTTTACTAATTCATGCTCTTTTTTTAGTATCATTTTTAACCTCCAAAAATTTGATTACAATTACGCTAATATTTCAGCGAATGTTTGTATTCTTGTTCTTATTTGTTCTATGCTAGTTGTTCCCTGTTCAATCTCAATAAATAGATGAGGTATTTCTGCCTCTTCCATATCCTTCTTGAAGATTGGATAGTCATATTCTTCTGGGTCACAGAATTTCATTAGTGCATAAACAACACCATCAGCACCTAGCTTCTTAGCATCTTCAGCTACCATTCTACCTCTTAACTTGGCAGGATCGTATGCTAGTGAACATCCTTCAACGTCAGCCCACCACTGTGCCATTCTTTCTAATGCGCTACCACCTTCTGGAATTAGAGTTCTGAACTGTCTAGTTTCCTGAGCAACGTCATCAGCTACTATAGCCATATTATTTGCTTCAAATACTTCTAATAAGCCCTTGTCATCAAGTATTATACCAGAAGTTATTATCTTCTTGCCCTTAAAGTCTTCCTTAGGCATAGCCTTTAGGCCTGCTATTAATTCTTTAACCAAAGCTGTATGTTCTTCAACCTTCATAAAGTGTGCACTCTTAAGTACGTAATTTCTTACTCTTGGAGTGATTGTATTTAGATAGTCAGGAACCAACTTAACAAACTCATTCATTACTTTTCTGTGTTCATTGTAAACTGCTATACTTGCCTGGATGCTTTCATCAGTTATTTCGTGTCCACAGAGTTCTTCTAACTTAGTCTTTACTGTAGCATATTCACTAACTAAGTAGTCTTTACCAGCCTGGATCTTTCTGTTCTGAGGGAAAGCAAAACCTATCATAGGTATTTCCTTAACACCAGACTTCCAGTTCTGAGTAAGAGTTATAAGTGTATCACAGTGACATGGTATTATAGCACCAGATAAGCCCTTGAAGCTTCCCTTTAGACCATATTCCATGATAGCCTGGATTATTGAACAACAGAATGCTGGGAAGTATTCCTTAGCTCTTTCTATTGAAGTGTTTCCACCCCAAGTTCCCATTGGTATCATACCAGATGCGTGAACTATTTCCTTTGGAGTATATACTGGGAAACATCCTATAACTTTCTTACCTTCTTTAAGATATCCATCTAATAATGCATTTGGGTTATTTGCAGCATATTCGAATTTAGCAATTAATTCTTTAACAGTCATTACTGAGCACCTCCATCATTCTTTCTTTCTTCCATAACTTCTACTAGACCTTCTAGTCTTGTTTCAAACTGTGCCTTTGCGAAGTTTCTAGGGTCGGCCTGGTCACCATCAAATCCTGCATATGGTAGTCCAGTCTGCTCAGCTATTCTTCTCTGCATTTCGTACTGTACGAAAGACATCAACTTACAACTTCTGTTCATATGATAGAATGCACCATCACAGTTACCACCTTTAAGAGCGTTAACTCTGTATTCTACCATTTTTTCTATATTAACGTTGTTGAACATTGTACTGTAAGCTCTAGCCATTCCATCTAGGTCGTTTACATCATAAATCAATGCCCAAGCATGTGGATAAACTGAACCAGTCATGTTTACACCCTGCTTAGATAGAGACTTCATCTTGTAACCGATATGTGGCCAACATGGAATACCTTCCATCATGATTCTGAACTTTTCTTCACCTCTAAATGAAGTCTGTCCAGTTCTAGCATTTTCTTCAAGTTCTTCAATAAGTAACTTAAATGCTTCAGTAGTTTCCTTCTTACCTCTAGCTGCAACTATTGCTGCCATGTAGTTGAATAGGTCGAAACCATTCATTGGAGATGGGAAGTTACCTTCTGGAAGACTCATTGAATACTTCCATAACTTACCATTTTCAGAAGATATCCTCATAACTTCTTCTAATCTCTTTGGATCGAATTTCTTGCCTGAAATCTTTTCAAACTGCCTTATAGCTTCTTCAAACTGTCCTCTTAGGTACTTAACTCTGTTTTCAGTAACCTCAGTTTCTAGGTTGTAAGCTGTATCTATCATTATAAGAGGTATGTTTAATTCTCTAGAGATATTTTCATACCACTTGATAACTTCGTTACAGATGTTGTTACAGCAACATAGGAAATCTGGTTCTGGCATTGGTAGAGCATCTGAATGTCCTTTTAAAAGAACACCAAAGTTTGTTCTAGCGTATGCACATAGGTCATTTGAATAACCTTCACCTTCAGATAGTTCACATAGTTCTAGTGACTCTCTCTTAGCTGCAACACCGGCTGCATGGTTTTCAGGATATAATAACTGTAAATCAAATATTTCAGCTAATTCCTGAGGGAAAACTGAAGTTGACCAACCTACAGGTCTACCAGCTTCCTTTTCTCTAAATGCATTATCATACTGTTCCTGCAATAAGTCAGCTATGGCTGTCTTTGCATCTTTCTTTACGTTTGCTTCCATTATCAACACCTCCAAATTTTACTATTTAACGATACCTTTTTCCTTTAATTCATCGAAATCAGCACCACTAATACCAACTTCAGCTAATACTTCCTGAGTATGTTCACCGAACTTAGGAGCTCTTACATATTCGCCTCTCTTGTTTTCTGTAAACATTACTGGTGTGTTGAATATAACACCTTCGTGTCCATTTTCGAATGTATGCTTGATTAGGTAGTCATTTGCCCAACACTGTTCGTCAACTAGAACTTCATCAGTTGTAGCTAGTTTTTCGTATGGGATACCTGCTGCCTGAAGTCTTGCACACCATTCATCTATAGGTCTCTTTATAAATTCTTTTTCCATCATATCAACGAATTCTTCTACGTAGTTAACTGCACTCTTCATTGTGCTGTACTTACTACCAATTAGGTCTGGTCTTTCTATTACTGTATTACAGAAGTTAGGGAACCACTTGTCATACTGGAAGAATGCTATCTGTAACCATCTATCATCCGCACACTTGAAAGTAGTGTTTAGTGGGTTAGGTGGGTTCTTTCTAGATATTGGCATTCTATATCCGTAGTGAGCTGCAGATACCATGATACCCATACCAAATACTGCTGTATGGAATAGAGAAACTGTAACTCTTTCTCCCTTACCTGTCTGTTCTTTCTTACGTAGAGCTGCTAGTATACCAGCTGCCAAACTCATACCTGCATAGTGGTCACCAAGACCTGCTACTGGGTTACATGGAGAAGTTCCTTTTTCCATCAAACTCATTGCAACACCACCTCTTGCGAAGTATGCTGTGTAGTCGAATGCTGGATTATCCTTAGCAGGACCATTTTCACCGTATCCTAGTAAGTGAGCGAATATAATGTGTGGAGCTCTCTTCTTAACCTCTTCATAATTAAGACCACTCTTATCAAGTGCCTTCTGTCTAGTGTTTGTTAAGAAAACGTCTGCATCATCAAGTAACTTGTAGATAACTTCAACACCTTCCTTAGTACCAGTGTCAATTACGATATCCTTCTTACCTGAGTTTTCGATTTCGAACATTGGGTTTTCTTCTTCTTTAGTTGGGAAACACCACTGTATACCAACGAATCTCATTGAATCTCCAAATGTAGGTTCAATCTTAATAACTTCAGCACCCCAGTCTGCTAGTAATCTACCACATACTGGTGCAGCAACGAAGTTTGCATACTCAATAACTCTTACACCTTCCAAAGGTAATCCGATTTTTGTCATTTCTCTACCTCCCAAAATTTGTTAATTTAATATAATTTGAAGTCTCTGACTTTCTATATTTATATAAGCAAATACCATGCCAACTTTTTAACTTTCCAAGATTTTGCATATTTTTTCACATTTTTTTGCCTGTTTTTAAGAAAGATATTTTTATCAAAACCACTTAAGCTAGCCATCTTCTAATCTGTATGCAAAGCTTTGCAAGCAATAAAAAAGGATTTTTAATATTTGAAAAGGCTTTTACTTTCTTTATTTTTATTGAAATCAATTATTATTGTATGGCTTTTTGCAAATATATATGAGCTTTTTTTGCTTTTTGCAAATACCTTTGTTTTCAAATTAACATATTATTTTTATATAGGTTAATAAAATAACATTTTTTGGTCTTTTATTAACTTAATATTGTTTTTTACGAAAAAACTCGACTTTTATTTTCTAAAAGTCCTTTTTTATAAAAAAAGGGTATTTGCAAAATGCAAATACCCAACAAAAAGTCTAATTTTTGTTTAATTTTCTACACATATTTTCTAAAATGTCAAGAAAATTATTCTGCAATTTCTTCTTCTCCATCTAGGACTCTCTGCGCATACCACTTGTGGTCTGGATGTTCTCTCTTGAACTTTCTATTCTTGTAAACACCTATTGTCAAGAATGGTAGTACTATAGCAAATATACCTAGGTAACCACAATATCCGTAACCAAACTTAACTATGTTTGTAAGACCTGTAGATGAGATTACTACAGCAACTACTATGATCAATACTGCTGTAAATATTCTTCTCTTCTGTCTAGTCTTCAAGAAAGCTAACTTTTCATGGTCTTCAAACCTGTTAACTAGTCCAAATATACAAGTTACACCTGTTGACATCAAGCATAGGAATAAAGATACCTGGTAGGCAACTGCTATAGCTGAGTTACCTGTATGCTTAGCAACATATAGTGTTGGTAGTGTCAACTGACCTGCTGCACTGAATTCAGCAAACCAACCTAGTAGCATCGTTACTGCTAGACATAGGGCAACTGCATTCATAACGAAAGAAAGTCCCATAGCTGCTGTAGCTTGTTTTTCATTCTTTAATAATTCTCTTGAAGTTGCAGCCAATGATGGTATAACAACAGACTGGAATCCAGCATATGTGAATATTAGTATAAATGGCTTGATAGCTGATCCACCCCATACTTCTCTAGCTGAGATAATGCTAGATATCTGTCCAGTTCTCATGCTAATACCTGTTAGGAATATAGCCAAGCAACATATCATGATTATTATGGACATTATACCTGCTGCACTTGATACGACGATAGCTCCGTAAATAGTCAATATCAGAAGCACAAAACCTACTATTATAATAGATACTATGTATGGTATTCCCATTGTCTGGAATACTGCCGCTGCACCTGCGATTACTGCACCAACAGCTATTATAACCATTAGGTAATAATATATCTCCCACAAGATCTCTAACTTTGGATATGGATCCCAAAGATGTTTAAATAATTCCTTATAATTTTTACAGTCGTAGTTATTGTACATTACAATTGCTTCTCTTAAAGTAACTGTCAACAATACCATAGCTAGGACAGCAGTAAGCGGTGCAGTCCAACCAAATTGAACATAATACTGCGTTTCCTGGTTTCCTGTAGCGAAACCTCCACCTGCATGCGAACCGAATAATACGGCGGCTACACCAAATATTGCGCCGAACGATCCAATACTCTTAGCTTTTTTCATGTGAAATTCCTCCTTTAAATATTGAAAGGTCACTAAAATGCCTCTCACACATATTTAGAGCAAATTCTATGCCAAAATTTCTAATTATTGCAAGTAGCTACAATTTAACTGTCATTTTTTAAATTTTTATATAACCGCTCTTTATTTTCCTGTATACAGTCGATGGGTTTATTCCTACAGCCTTGGCAGCCTTAGTTATATTTCCATATTTTTCTATAGCATTTTTTAGAATTTCTTGTTCTACTAGTCTATGGGCATCATCGATATTCATGATACCCTTTATTATTAAATTTTTATTTTCTCTATCATCAGATATATTAGATGTTTTATTTTCATTTTTATCCCCATCTATTATATCTTCATTACTTTCCAGGGTCAGGATCCTTTCAACCTGTTCCAGATATATGTTTTCTTGCGGAGATAGTATAACCAACCTCTCTACCACATTTTTTAACTCCCTAATATTACCCTTCCAGTCGTTTTGCACCATCCTAGCCCTAGCCTCAGTTGATAAACTAACCTTTCTATTGTATCTATCATTGAAGTAGTTAATGTAATAGTCAGTTATAGGTAGTATGTCATCTCTTCTATCTCGTAAAGGGGGTACAACTATAGGTATTACATTTAGCCTATAATAAAGGTCCTGCCTAAATATCCTCTCGTCCCTCAGTTCGTCTAGGGTCTTGTTGGTTGCACAGACATATCTTACGTCTATGTTTTTTGACTTGGTACTGCCTATCCTCATGATGGCATTTTCTTGTATAGCACGCAGGAACTTCTTTTGAGTCTGAAGTGGCATTTCACCTATTTCATCCAAAAACAGCGTCCCTCCATCCGCAGCCTCCATCAGGCCCATCTTGCCTTCTTTATTTGCACCTGTAAATGCACCCTTTTCATAACCAAATAGTTCTGATTCAATCAGCTCTTCTGGTATGGAAGCACAGTTAATCGTTACAAAAGGACCATTACACCTCATGCTCTTGGACCAGAGACTCCTGGCTATGATTTCCTTACCTACACCAGATTCTCCCATTATAAATATAGAGGCATCTGAAGGAGCAACTCTCTCTACAATAGCCTTTACTTGCTTCATTTCTTCACTGGCACTGATGTATTCCACTACATTCTCGTTATGTTCACTAGAAATTTTGGCTAGGTTAATGAGTCTAGACACATCTCGCCCTGTCAAAACCCCACCCTTGAAATTTCCATTTACATCGTAGTGAGGTATTGCAGTATATGATATGACTTTTCCATTTGGATAGACAATCTCCCTGTATACCTTTTTCTTTTTTTCTATCATTTCAGTTATTACCGGGTTGGATACCTTTCCATCCTTGATGAGTTCATCTATGCTTTTTTTCAAAACATCCTTTCTCTTAAATGGTAGTAACTGGTCACAGATACTATTCATCTTTTGTAGTATCCCCATTTCATTGAATACTACTACTATCTCATCTATATGTTCTATTACATTTTTTATGCCAGCATCTATGGTTAGGTCATTACTGAATATATACCAATAACATACCTCTTTGCCATCAACAGTAACTTCATACTTTTTACCAACTAGAGATGTGTTTCTTATTTTAAACGATCTCGGTCCTGAATTTTTTTCCAGGAATTCTTCTATGTCTAGCTGTCTAGTATTGTCAAGATTCCTAAAATCCAAAAAATCACAAACAGACCCGATCTGCTTATTTTTACAGAGAATGGTCCCGTCCTCAAAAGAAACCAAAGATGGTAAATCCATATTCATCGTTATACTAATCAAAAGAGATTTTTCCATATATTCCTCCCTTCTAAACCTAGAAACTTACTTATATGTTCACTGATATTATTAAATCGCATTTTTCAAAATACCTATATATAAATAATAGCACAGATATTTGAATTCTAAAATACCTGTGCTATCTAAACTTGCTTATTTACCTATGTTATAGGCCTATTCAACCTATAAGTAATAGTCAAAACTACTTATCATACTTTTTAAGCTTGTGGTCTACTTACCGCAGCAGTTTTTATATTTTTTTCCACTTCCACAAGGACAAGGATCATTCCTGCCTACCTTTGCTTGTGTAGCCTCTGCCTCTGGTTTGCTAGGCTTCCTGTCGACGCCATCCATATCTGGAGATTCTAGGCTATCAACATCAACTACTGCCTTTCTTTCAACAGGGACCTCTATCTGAATGTTGAATAGGTAAGAAACAGTATCTTCCCTAATCAGCTTGTTCATGTCGTCAAACATATCGAAACCTTCCATCTTGTAGGCTATAACTGGGTCTATTTGACCAATAGCCCTCAGACCTATACCCTGACGCAACTGGTCCATGGCATCTATATGATCTATCCAATGGTTGTCAACTGACTGAAGCAGGATTACTCTTTCTACTTCTCTCATCCTATCAAAACCTATGAACTCTTCCTTTTCAGTATATAGGGCCAACAATCTTTCATATGTTGCTTCTAGAGCCTCTGATGATGTCATTTCGGCAAAGTTTATATCGTCTATTACTCCACCTGGAAGATACCTTCTATACATATGAGTCCTATAAGCTTCATGATCAAGTACTTCATTTTCATCCGTATATATAGCCACTGCTTCTGTGATCACATCTCTCATCATCATCTGAATCTGTTCTTGTAGATTTTCTCCAGACAATACCCTCTTTCTCTCAGCATAGATTATCTCTCTTTGCTTGTTCATTACATCATCGTATTCAAGGACATGCTTTCTGATACCAAAGTTCTTACCCTCTACCTTCTTTTGGGCATTCTCAATTGATTTTGTAAGCATCCTATGCTCTATTGGAGTATCATCGTCAAGACCTAACTTTTCAAGTATACCCTGGACTCTTTCACTACCAAACAGCCTCATCAAATCATCATCTAGACCTATATAGAACCTAGATTCACCTGGGTCACCCTGACGACCTGCACGACCTCTTAGCTGGTTGTCTATTCTACGAGACTCATGTCTTTCTGTACCAAGTATGCACAGACCTCCAGCCTCTATAACCGCTACCTGCTCAGCATCAGTTTGCCTCTTGTATTCTTCATATAATTTCTTGTATGTCTTTCTAGCAGCATCATATTCTTCATTGGCTTCAACACCGGCTACTTCATTAGCTGAATTTACCCTGTTGATCATCTCGTCTGTAAAGTTTAACCTCTTCATCTCTCTCAGAGCCATAAATGATGGGTTACCACCTAGTAGGATGTCGGTACCTCTACCAGCCATATTTGTGGCGATTGTAACGGCTCCTAACCTACCTGCCTGAGCTATTATCTCTGCTTCCTTTTCATGGAATTTGGCATTTAAAACTTCGTGAGCTATACCCTCTTCTGTCAAAATGCTTGATAGCAATTCAGATTTTTCTATTGATACTGTACCAACTAGGACTGGCTGCTTATTTGCATGCCTTTCCTTGATATCCCTAGCAACTGCCCTGAACTTGGCCAATTGGTTGGCATATACAGAGTCTGCCAAGTCCTTTCTCAATAATGGCTTGTTAGTTGGGACCTGGAATACGTCCATCTTGTAGATTGACTTGAACTCTTCTTCCTCAGTCTTGGCTGTACCTGTCATACCTGATAGCTTGTTGTACATTCTAAAGTAGTTCTGGAATGTAATGGTTGCTAGTGTCTTTGACTCTCTCTGTATAGTCAAACCTTCCTTGGCTTCTATCGCCTGGTGTAGACCATCAGAATACCTTCTACCAAACATCAAACGACCTGTGAACTCATCAACAATTATAATTTCGTCGTCCTTGGCCACATAGTCAACATCCTTCTTCATTATAGTATGAGCCTTTAAGGCCTGATTGATATGGTGGTAAAGTTCAGTATGTTCCATAGTAGTTATATTGTCTACATTAAAATATACTTCAGCCTTCTTTATACCAGTTTCTGTAAGAGAAACTGCCTTGTCCTTCTCTTCCTTTTCATAGTCATCCTCATTCAATGTCAATATAAATACATTGGCATCTGAATATAGGTGAGTAGACTTGTCCCCAGGTCCAGATATGATTAGTGGTGTCCTTGCTTCATCGACTAGGATAGAGTCAACCTCATCGACAATTGCATAGTTAAGACCCCTCTGAACCATCTGCTCTTCATGGATAACCATATTATCCTTTAGGTAGTCAAAGCCGTATTCGTTGTTAGTTCCGTATGTGATATCGCACTCATACTGCTGCTTTCTAAGCTGAGGTGACTGCCCATGCACTATTACACCTACAGTCAAGCCCAAAAATTCATATATCTTGGCCATCTGGTCACGGTCACGCTTAGCAAGATAATCATTAACAGTTACAACGTGTACTCCCTTACCTTCTAGGGCATTTAGGTATACTGGACAAGTAGCAACAAGAGTCTTACCTTCACCAGTCTTCATTTCAGCTATACGCCCCTGGTGCAAGACCATGCCACCTATTAACTGGACCTTGAAGTGTCTCATTCCCAAAATTCTTGTAGAGGCTTCCCTTACAACAGCAAATGCATCTACTAGTATATCATCAAGTGTTTCTCCATTTTTTAGTCTTTCTTTGAACTTAGGTGTCATAGCCTGAAGTTCCTCATCTGTCATAGCTGAATACTTATCGCTAGCTGAATCTATCTGATCAGCAATCTTATTAAACTGCTTTAAATCTTTTTTATCCGCCATATTGAATAGGCTATCCAAAAAACTCATTCACATCTCTCCTTTTATTTATTCGCAAAATTATTCGTACATAGTTTATTTTATCATAAATACATAGTTTTGAATAGTTAAATCACCATTTAGTGTTGATTTTTATTGGAATATAATATATCATGAATATGCTACGATAATTTATAATATATCATAGATTACTGAAATAAAACTAAAGTAGGGGGATATTTAATGAAAAAAACTATCAGCTTAAAGTCTGAAAGCCTTAGGGATATTAGAACTATAACTGGTTCAGCCTTGCTAATTGCAGCAGCAGTTATTATCGATTTTTTTAGGTTTGTATTTTCTAATATATTAGAAATATCATTCAGTTTCTTGGCCTTGGCCATGACTGGTCTCTTATATGGACCGCTTGTCGGTGGTGTCGTAGGAGGTATTTCAGATATAATACAATACATCGTAAGGCCTAGTGGACCATTTTTCCCAGGTTTTACCCTAAATAGCATCCTTTCTGGAGTTATTTTCGGTATGTTCTTGTACAAGCAAAAATTAACAGTAAAGCGTGTAACTATCTGTGTTTTGATTGAGGGCATCATCACTGTTCTAATCCTTACACCAATATGGTTAAACATACTTTACGGTGCAAAGTTGTTCGCTATACCTAGACTTATCAGGTTTATCGTGATGCTACCTATAAAGGTCGCTCTTATATACGGTTTCGGTAGGGTAATGGAAAAGCAGAAATTATTCGAAAAATTTAGGGCTGCTTAAGTAGGAATTAAAAAAAGCTTTTTATTAGTATATACTAGTAAAAAGCTTTTTTGTATTTAGCTGACCTGATCTTTGACCCCACACTCGCCTGCTGGAACTTTCGCTTTGGGGTTACCGCACTACTGATCCTCTCGATTTTCTCGGCAGGACTTACTTCTAAGCCGCGCCATGCTCACTCTCCAATTTTTAGGAGTAGCTTACGTGGATCCCTTTGCCCGCGACTGGCTTGGACTTGCAACCACAGACCTAAACACTTTATTTAGTTTATAATTTTAGACCCTACTTGTCAATATCTTTTTCATATTTTCCTGTTAAAAAAGTTAATGATACAACCTGTCCTGCGCCTGCCAACTTGAGAACCTTGGCAATTTCATCAATTGTAGCTCCAGTAGTAAAAACATCATCTACAATCAGTATATTTTTACCCACTATCAAATCTCTCACTTCTTTCCTTATCGTAAACGCATTTTTCAAGACCCTTCTTCTCTCTCGTGACGATAAACCATGTAGCTTTTCGGTATTTTTTGTCCTCTCCACAAGATCAAATAGGGGCAAACCTATCAAGCCCGCCAAATATTTAGCTATCTTTTGAGCTTGGTTAAACCCTCTTGACTCCATCCTCTTCTGGCTTAGTGGTACATAGGTCAATATATCCATACGCCCCAACAAATTAGGATTTATATTCAGCAAAGAATCAGCCATTATTTCAGCTATTATTTTCGCCATATAGGTCTTGTCGCTGTATTTCAACTTAAACACCATTTTCTTTGATAGGTCTCCGTACTCTATAAAGCTAATATTCCTATCGAATAAAAATCTCTTATCCACACAGTAAGGGCATTTTTCAACAGACTTATCCACCTCTAGACTGGTGTTTATCAGCGGTTTTCCACAGTATTCACAGGAATTGTGTATAAATATTATCTTTTTTAGGCAAGTTCTGCATATTGAGTATCTATTGTTCCTAGAAATAGGCATATCACAAAATATACAGTTCAAATTTTGTGGATAAATTATATCCAAGATCTTTTTCCATATTTTTTCCAACATAAAAGCCCCCTTAATAGGAGGCTTTTACAGTAGTGTAATAATAAAAAATCAAAAAACTATTCATACTTATGAGTTGTATAAAAATATGAATTATATATATTCAATTAGTCCTCGACTATTGAATGCAACTTAAAACTCGCCAGCTTGTATGACAAGTTTGAATACCTATCCTGGTTCATATTATTAGATATCATATAATCTAGATACTTCTTATTGCCGACTATTACCACAAGCTTCTTTGCCCTAGTAACGGCCGTATACAGTAGGTTCCTACTCAAAAGCATAGGCGGCCCCCAGGTCATGGGAATTACTACTATAGGAAACTCACTTCCCTGACTCTTGTGGATGGTCGTACAAAAGCAGTGATCCAGTTCAGCCAGTTCATCATACTTGTACTTGAATATCTTGTATTCGTCAAAAAGGACATATATAGACTTATTCTGCTTGTCTATATGGTAGATATAGCCTATATCTCCATTGTATATACCCTCTCCATAGTCGGTATTTTTTTCATTTTCCCACTTCTTTGAGTAATTATTTTTTATCTGCATGACCTTGTCTCCAACCCTAAAGGTCCTCTTCAAGAGTTCTACTTCCTGCCTTTCGCCCTTAGATGGATTTAGGACATCTTGTAGTTCTGCATTAAGGTTATTAACACCGACAGTCCCCTTACGCATGGGAGAAAGCACCTGTATATCCTTGATAGGGTCAACCTTGTAAAAATTCGACAAACGTCCCTTGACAAGTCCTTTTATCTCTTCTAATATATCTAGCTCATTTTCCTTATTTATAAAGTAGAAGTCGGTCCCCTTCCTATTGGCGACAATATCTTGCCCCTTGTTGATCCTATGGGCATTGACTATTATATCACTCTCCTGGGCCTGCCTAAATATCTCAGTCAACCTGATAGTGGTAATGACACCTGAAGATATAATATCCCCCAAGACATTACCTGCTCCCACCGATGGTAGCTGGTCTGCATCTCCAACCAAAAGCAACCTGGTCTTGGCCGAAGTAGCTTTTAGAAGGGCATCCATAAGAAAGATATCTATCATTGAGGATTCATCGACTATTATTACATCTGCCTCTATAGGCTCTTCCTCATTTTTCATAAAGATAGACCTGTCCTCAGAGTCAAAGGCCATCTCTAGTAACCTATGTATGGTCTTGGCCTCCTTGCCCGTAGTCTCAGTCATTCTCTTGGCAGCACGTCCGGTTGGGGCAGCCAAGACAACCTTATTCTTATTTAATTTAAATAGGCTTATAATTGCATTTATAGTAGTGGTCTTACCTGTTCCCGGACCACCTGTCAGAACCATCACACCATTTTCAAAGGCAGCCCTAACAGCCATCTTTTGATTTGTATCCAAGAAAATCGACTTATCCTCTTCAAATATTTCAATTTCCCTATCTATATCTATTTTCAAGTCCCTATGCTCATAGACATTTAAACCAACCAGCCTGTTGCATACATCAACCTCTGCCTTGTGGAACTTGGCCAGGTAGATTATATTACAATCTCCCAACTTTTCAATGACGATCTTCCTCTCCAGGGCCATCTCGTATATCATGGAATCAATCAAGTCCATATCAAGGTCCAATAACTTTTGAGATTCAGACCTGACTAGGTCCTCTGGCAAAAATGTATGGCCACTATTTATAGAATTTTTCAATATATGGAGAATACCCTTTTCTATCCTGTATTCAGAATCTTTTTCTACACCAGACTTTTGGGCTATATCATCCGCTATGGTAAAGCCTATTCCAACCACCCTATCAACTAAGAGATATGGATTGGTCTTGATTACATCTAGGGATTTTTCACCATAGATCCTGTATATTTTAATACTCAGCCTAGGATTGATACCATAGGGAGAAAGGGCCACTATTACATTTTTAACACCCATATTTTCCCGGTAGCTCTCAACAATTGGCTGGAGTTTTTTGTTTCCTATACCTTCTATTTCCAAGAGCCTGTCAGGCTCATTTTGTATTATATTAAGGGTTTCAAGTCCAAACTTTTCAACAATCCTCTTGGCAGTTTTTTCTCCCACCCCCTTGATGACACCTGACGACAAAAATGACAAAATACCACTGATAGTAGATGGAACTACAATTTCATATGACTCTACATTCAATTGTCTACCATAGATATCATGAATCTTCCAGTCCCCCTCTACTAAAATATTTTCTCCAGCAGTTAGGCCTGGCATATAACCTGTGATCACTTCGGTATAGTCTTCAATTTTTAACCTGGCCACTGTATAGCCATTTGCATCATTCGAGTAAACAATATCGACAACACTACCCTCGACTTGCTCCATTATATCTGCCTCCTATCTACTTATAGTCATTTTTTTCATTTTTATAAAGCTTTTTTTAAATTTTTTTCTAAATCTTTCCATCGGTTGATTGTATAATCAATTTGTACAACTGAATAAAAAAATGATTCATTGCGAA